>DATKAB010000118.1 GCA_035498555.1 Candidatus Sulfotelmatobacter sp. | reverse complement strand
TTGATGGGCACGTTGGCCAGGTCCTTCACCGTGACGGTGAACGCGCCAGCCGGGTCAGCGCTTGTGCCGTTCGTGCCGACGAGGTTGATGCAGGTCGGCACCGTCGAATTGGCCGGGCTCGGCACGGACGCCATCGCCGCGCTCGCGACCAGCACACCACACGCCACCAGGAAAGTGGCTTTGCGAACCAAACCAGTCATGATTTGCACCTCCGTAAAATTGAATCACCCTGTTGCTGAATCGAAGGCAAGGCTCAGTTGCGAGCAATCAGGTCTGGCTGCGAGCCACCTCCTTTCAATCGATCTCTCTTTCGGTCGACTCAAATTGGGTGAGGCGCGGTTAATTCGCGCGATAGCAAGGTCTTCCAAACAGGAGAAAGTCTAAAATCCCGCTCAGGGGGGTGTCAAGACTCTTTTTAGCTTCAACCCTCCCAGCCTGTTGCAGGGTCCAGGTGCCGCCGGCGTCCCCTGGTCGCCGGCGGCCCTTTCCAATCCCGGCCGCGACAGGCAGGTGCGCGTCCGTGCACCCCGCTGGTGGGCGAAACAGGGCTCGAACCTGTGACCCCGTGCTTGTAAGGCACGTGCTCTAGCCAGCTGAGCTATTCGCCCGAACCCTCTGCCCGCCCGCGGACCAGAAGGGACGCCGGAATGAACCCGCAGTAGCCCAGCACGAGCAGCACAGGCGCCAGCGTGACGGACCCCCGGGCCAGCGCCAGATACCCGGCGGCCAGCACCGCAAGTCCCAACACCAGCAGGGATGAATTGGCCCGCCCCCAGTTGAAGCCCAGGTCGCTTTCGGCCGGGCGCCGCTGAACGCGGGGTTTCACGCTGCTTCTGCCGGTGCTCATTCCGTCTCCCTCCTCGCCGCTCCAGGCGGAAACACAAAAGGCCGATGCATCCTAGCCGTCGTTGCGATCGGACTGGGACCATCGGCGAGACCGGGGCCGGGAGCCACGGGGCACCGGCGATCCCAGCGAAGATCGCATTGTGCCGCCGCCCTACGGGGCGCACCTCTCCATACCCCAGGCCCGGTCCGGATGGTTCCCGGATTCTGGGCGGATTGCACGGTCATGCCGGCACCACGCCTTCGTTCAGGCTGCCCGAGCGGAAGCCGCGCGGATCCATGACCACGGCGCGGTAGCCGAGGCGGATCAGCTCGGACTCGACCAGCGACTTCACCGGCTCGGAGGCGAGCTTCGGCAGGTCGGCGAGCGGCACCTCGACGCGCGCGACGTCGCCGTGGTGCCTCACGCGCACGATCCGAAATCCCAGTGAACGCAGCAATTGCTCGCCTCGCTCGATCCTCGACAGGATCTCGCGTGTGATCTCGGTGCCGTAGGGGATGCGTGAGGCCAGGCAGGGCGAGGCGGGCTTGTCGTGGCTCGCGAGCCCGTAGTGCGCCGCGGCCGCGCGCACGTCGGCCTTGCGGAAACCCAGCTCGGCGAGTGGAGATCTCACTCGATGCTCCTCCGCGGCCCTCCGCCCCGGCCGCCAGTCCGCGAGGTCGTCGGCGATCGTGCCATCGAGGATCGCCGTCGCGCCGACGCGCGCCGCCACTTCGCCCAGCTCGCGATACAGCTCGGTCTTGCAGAAGTAGCAGCGCTGGATCGGATTGGAACGGAAATTGGGATCGGACAGCTCACCGGTAGATACGATTTCAACCTGCGCGCCGAACGCTTCGGCCTGGGCGACTGCGAGCCGCAGCTCCTCGGCGGCATAGGAGTCGGAGCGGCCGATCACGCCATGTGCATTTTCGCCAAGCACTTCGTGGGCGACGCGCAGCACCAGGCTCGAGTCCACTCCTCCGGAGTACGCCACCACCACCACCCGGGCTCTCGCGATTTCGGCGCGCAATCGATCCAGCCGGGCGGGCCAGGCGGCTTCGGAATGGGAAGGGCGGGGCTCGCCGATCTGGACGAGCGGATCACTCGACATGAGGTGCCGAGCGTAGCACAGCGACACTCAGCGCCGCGCGGGCGCGTGATTCTTCGCGGCTCTGTGCCGGCCGCCGCCCGCATGCGTGGCGCGGCTCGGCCGCGCAACGCTGTCGGCGACCGCCAGCGTCGAGGAATCGTCGGCGGCGCGTACCGCCCTGACCGCGCGAATGTTGGCGAGGTGCTGCTGGTAGGTCTCGGCGAAGAAATGATGACCGTCGCCGCGGGCCACGAAGTAGAGCTCCTTGCTGTTGGGCGACGGATGGTAGACCGCGAAGATGCTGGCGCGGCCCGGGCTGCAGATCGGCCCGGGCGGGAGCCCGTCGATCATGTAGGTGTTGTAGGGCGATTCATTGCGGAGCTGGCGCAGGTAGAGCCGCGAGCGAGGCTGCATGCCGAGGCTGTAGGCCACGGTCGGGTCGGCCTGCAACTTCATGCCCCTCACCATCCGATTGAGGTAGACGCGCGCGATGCGCGGGCGCTCCTCGTTGGCCTGAGCCTCGGACTCGACGATCGAGGCCAGCGTCAGCGCCTGGAGCGGCGCGAGCGGCAGCGGCAGCGAATCGTGATCCTGGCGCGCGCGCTCGAGGATGTCGAGCTGGCGCAGCGTCATGGTGCGAAACGCCACCTCGGGCGAGGTGCCGGGCAGGAACTCGTAACTGTCCGGCGCGAGATAGCCCTCGAGCGACGGCGCCGGGACGCGCAGCGAATCGAGGAACCGGGGATCGCGCCCGAGCGAATCGAAGGCCGAGGCCGGAACTCCCAGGTGATTCGACAGCAGCAAGCTGACCTCGGTGAGGGTCAGCCCCTCGGGGATCTTGACCAGGTTGAGCCCGCTCATGCCGCGCGCGAACAGGTGGAGCAGCTCGGGCACCGTGGTGCCGAGGCGGAACGAGTACTGTCCGGCCTTGATGTGGCGATCGATGCGCAGCATCCGCGCGAGGAGCTGGAAGCTGAGGGTCCCGCGCAGCAGCCCGACGCGCTTCAACTCCTGCGCGATCTCGCGAAGGTTCTGGCCACGCTGAACCAGCACGACCCGCCGCTCGCGCGGCGGCACCATGCCGGCCGGCAGGAAGAGATCGAACGCGACGATGCCGAACGCGACGATTGCCAGGATCAGCGCCCAACGCCGCGGGCGGAATCGACCGTGGCCGGGCCTAGGTGGGCTCATGCTCCCCGCCCGCTCCATGGCGCAACTTCTCCAGATACGTCTCGAGCAGCGCGACCGCCGCGCCCTGGTCGAGCTTCGCCCGCGCGCGCGCCCCGCGCATGCCGGTCTCGTGCAGCCGGCGCGCGCTCAGCGCCGTGGTCAGGCGCTCGTCGCAGGTATCCACCGGAATCTCGAGCGACCTCCGCAGCGCGGCCGCGAACGCTTCGGCGCGCATCGCCGCTTCGCCCTTTTCGCCGGACAGCAGCAGCGGAAGGCCGACCACCACGCGCTCCGCCTCCTGATCGATCGCGACCCTGGTCACACCCCGCACCGCCTCCTCGCGACCATTCACCTTGAGCGTCGGGAGCCCGGTCGCCAGCAGCCCGGTGGGATCGCTGACCGCGAGGCCGACGCGCCGCTCGCCCCAGTCCACCGCGAGCACTCGCGGCATCCTCACTGCCCCGCGGCGCGGGCGACGGGCGGGCGGAACTTGATCAGGCGGCAGAGGGTGCCGCGCTTGTCGAACTCGAACTCCACCGAGTCCATGCACTGGCGCATGATGAAGATGCCGCGGCCGCGCAGGTCGAGCAGGTGCTCCGGCGAAGTGATGTCGCCGTTCACTCGGCTGATGTCGAAACCCGGGCCGGTGTCGAGCACCGTGATCTCGATGCGGTCGGGATAGACGATGAAATCGGTGTCCACCGGCTTGCTGGCGTCGCGCTGGTGACCGTGCTGGATGGCATTGGTGCCGGCCTCGATCACCGACATCGAGATCTTGGAGCTCTCGTCTCCCGGCAGCTCCAGCCGCTCGCAGATGGACTGGGCCACGTGATCCAGGACGCCCAGCAGGTCGAGCCGGCTCGGGATCCGCACGCTGATGATTTCGGGGCCCAGCAGAGGTTTGGACATGGTTCGAATCTCAACCCGGTCGGTGGTCGCGGAACATCCGCAGATGGTCCACGGCCGCGGCGAAATCGGAAGGCCAGGCGGAGGCAAACTTCAGGGCGCGGCCGTCCACCGGATGTTCCAGTTCCAGCGCGGCCGCATGGAGCGCCTGGCGATGCAGGCACTCGAGCAAGGCCGCAGCGAGGCTACGCTGGGCCTCGTCGAGGCTCAACAGCTTTTTGACACGCCCACCATAGACCGGATCGCCCACCACGGCGTGCCCCTCGTGCGCCAGATGCACTCGTATTTGATGCGTTCTCCCCGTCCCCAGCGTCACCTCCAGCAGCGTCGCCGGCCCGAAGCGCTCCAGCACCCTCCAGTGGGTAACGGCCGGTTTGCCGCCGCGCTTGACCATGGCCATGCGCTGGCGCTGCCGGGGATCGCGGCCGATCGCGCCCGAAATCGTGCCGGAATCGCTCCGCGGCTCGCCCCAGATCAGCGCGTGGTAGACGCGCCGGACGTGGCGATCGTGCAGGGCCTCGACCAGAGTGCGGTAGGCGCGCGCGGAGCGCGCCACCACCATCAGGCCGGAGGTGTCCTTGTCGAGTCGGTGGACGATTCCGGGGCGGCCCGAACCGCCCACGCCGGCGATCGACGGGTCGTGATGGAGCAGGGCGTTGACCAGGGTACCGGCCGGGACCCCGGCGCCCGGATGGACCACCATGCCGGCCGGCTTGTCGACCACGATCAGGTCCGGGTCCTCGAAGACGATTTCGAGCGGCAGCGCCTCGGGGGCGAGCGCCGGCTTCCCGCGCTCCGGAACGGCGAGGCTCACGCGATCCCCGGAGCGCAACTTGCGCGACGCGGTCGCGGCGCGCCCGTTGACCCGGCAGAGCCCGTCCCGGATCAGCGCCTGCACGCGGCTACGAGAGAGGTCGGCCTGCGCCGTCGCCAGGAAGCGGTCCAACCGCTCCCCCGCGTGCGCCGGCGTCACCGACAGATCGAGCGTCTTCGAGGTCATCGGAGGAGGAGAGCGGTCCGGGCGAGGGCAGCGTGGCCGGCTCGCTCGCGTTCACGGTGCGCGCGGGAGGATTCGAGCCGCCGGTCAGAATGAACAGCGCGACGCCGACGGTCACGGCGGAGTCGGCGAGATTGAACACCGGCCAGTGAAAGCGCCCGATCCCCAGTTCGACGAAGTCCACGACGAGACCCGAGCTCACGCGATCCACCAGGTTGCCGAGCGCGCCGCCCAGGATCAACGCCAGCGCGAACTGTTGTCCCTGCCGTGGCACCCGGCCTCTTGCGAATAGCCACAGGATGACGAGCGCCGCGGCGATCGAGAACAGATAGAACGGGAAGCGGCTTCCGGCGCCGAGGCTGAAGGCCACGCCCGAGTTGAGCGCGTAGGTGAGCTGGACATAGTCGCCGATCAAGCGGACCGGCGGGCGTCCGGCGAGATGGGCGGTCGCCAGATGCTTGGTCCACTGGTCGCACGCGAGCACGCCGCCGGCGATCGCCAACAGCGCGACGACCCGCTTCATTGCGCTCCCGTGCCCGTCCCCGGCCCCTGATTCTGATTCTGCGCCGCTCCGCGGCTCTGGCGCTCCTCCTTTTCCTTGCACGACACGCACAGACGCGCGTAAGGCATGGCCTCGAGGCGCGCGCGCGCGATCGGATTGCCGCAGATCTCGCACATGCCGTACTCGCCCTTGTAGAGCCGGCGCAGCGCGTCATCGATCTCCATCAGGATTCGCCCCTCGGCCGAGGCGAACATGAACGCTTTCTCGCGCTCCATGGCGTCGGTGCCGGCATCGGCCATGTGGAACGAGTAGCCGGAGAGATCCCCGGAGCTGTCCCGCTGGTTGACCTTGAGCACGGTGGTCTCGAGGTGGCCCATGTCCTTGAGCAGCTTCTGGCGCTCGGCAAGCAGACGCTCTTCGAAGAACTTCAGGTCCTTTTCGGTCACGCGTTGGGCTCCCTGAGGTGTCATGCGCGAGGGTGGGGCGGGAACGGAGGGACGCGGGCGCGGCGGCGCGGCGGCCGCCTTCTCGTGGATGCGCGCGCGCGACTCGGGCGGCAGCACGCCGAGCGGACGCACCACCGGTGGCGCGCCCTTCGCGGGCTTCCCGCCCTTCTGGGGGACCGTCTTTCCGGCCTTGACCGGCGGCGCCTTGGCGGCCTTGGTCGGTATCGCCTTGAGGGGCTTGGCCGCCTTGGCCGGCTTGGCCACGAGCCTCGACTTCGGAGGCGCGGGACCCCGCTTCGCGGGCTGTCCCGCCCCCGCCTTCTTGGGCGCGGCCCGCTTCGCCGCCTTGCCGGGCTTCGCGGCCTTGGGCCGGGCCGACTTCGAGCGAACGCTACGGCGGGAGCTGGTGGTCGCCATTCTGAACCTCCGGGTTGGAAACGATCCGCGCGTCGCGGACGTCAATCGAGCCGGCGAATCACTTCGGAGACCAGGCGCATGAGCGCGGGCGCGGCGCGCCCGGCCACGGCGAGGATCTCCGGAATGTCGACCGGTTTCAGGTTGTCGGGGAGACAGGCGTCGGTGACGACGTTCAGCGCGAGCACGCGCTGGCCGCCATGCACCGCCACCAGGTTTTCGGGCACCAGCGACATGCCAACGACGTCGGCGCCGACCCAGCGCAGGAAGCGGTACTCGGCGGCGGTTTCGAGATTGGGGCCGGCGACGCCCACGAACACCGCGCGCTCGAGGCGCTGCTTCTGCTCGAGCGCCACCTGCTCGCACAGCGCGACCAGCGCGCGCGAGTACGGTTCGCTCATATCGGGGAAGCGAGGGCCCATGGATTCGTCGTTCGGGCCGATCAGCGGATTGTCGCCCATCAGATTGATGTGATCGGTGGTGATGGTGATGGTGCCGGGCGGAAAGTTCGGATTCATGCCGCCCACCGAATTGGTGATGATCAGCGTCTGGCAGCCGAGCGCCTTCAGCACGCGCACCGGGAACGCCACCTGCTGCATGCTGTAGCCCTCGTAGTAGTGGACGCGCCCCTTCATCACCGCGACGCTCCGGCCCGAGAGCTGGCCCAGGTGCAGCTCGCCGGCGTGACTCTCGACCGTCGAGACCGGAAAGTGCGGGATCTCGCGATACGGAATCGCCGCCGCGAGCTCGAGCGCATGAGCAAAGTCGCCCAGCCCGGTGCCGAGGATGACGCCGACCTCGGGCGCGAGCGCGCAGCGCTTGCGCACCGCCGCCGCGGCCTCCTCGATTCGGGTCATCAGCTCACTCGCCATGCGATCCCTTTCCCGCCCGTCGGCTCAGCGCCGCGTCGAGCCGGCGCCGTGCCTCGTCGGCATCCACTCCGTCCAGCTCCACCATCTTCCCGCGCGCCGACGCGCCCCGCACCAGCCTCAGCTGCGCCACCCGCACGCCCAGCGCCTCGGCGAGCAGCTCGAGCGCCGCGCGGTTCGCGCGCCCCGCCTCGGCCGGCGCGGTGACGGAGAGTTGCAGCGCTCCATCGGCGCGCCAGCCCCTGAGCGCCGAGCGCCTGGCGCCTGGATGCACGTGGAGCGCCAGCCTCGTCACCCCATTCGGATCGAGATGTCGCGTAGCGTCGCCACCACGAACATCTTGATGAACCACAGCGCCAGCATCGCGAGGAACGGCGCGAAGTCGATGCCGCCGATCGTGGTCGGGAACAACCGCCGGATCGGCGCGCACACCAGATCCGAGACCCGCTCGAGAAACTGAACGATCGGGTTGTGCGGATCCGGCCGCACCCACGACAACAACGCGTTGATGAACACCACGACCAGGAGACCGTTGATCACGATCTCGAGGATCGTGGCGATCGCCCTCAACAGATTCCCGATCACGAACATCGGGTCCGCCTCATCCTTCCGCGTCGCGCGGCCCGAACAACGCGGTGCCCAGCCGCACCATCGTGCTGCCGGACTCGATCGCCACTTCGAAGTCCCCGCTCATGCCCATCGACAGGTGCGGAAGCGCCACCCCGGTGCGCTCGCTCGCGCGATCGCGCAGCCACCGCAGGCGCTCGAATCCCTCGCGCGCGTCCTCGGGGCGCGCCACCGGGGCGCCCACGGTCATCAGCCCGTCGAGGCTCAGTGACGGCATGCTCGCCACCCGTCCCACCAGTTCCTCAAGCCCCTCGGGAGCCACTCCGAACTTCGACGGCTCGCCGCTCACGTTCACCTCGATCAGCACCGGCAAGCGCCGCCTGGCGGCCGCCGCCCGGCGATCCAGCGTCACGGCCAGCTCGACATCATCCACCGAATGCACGCGCTCGAACAGCTCGACCGCCTTTCCGGCCTTGTTGCGCTGGAGGTGGCCGATCAGGTGCCAGCGCACCGTGGAGCCCAGCAGCCGAATCTTCGCCTCGGCCTCCTGCACCCGGTTCTCGCCCAGATCCGTGAGCCCCAGCGCGATGGCCTCCGCCACGGTGGCCGGCGGCACGGTCTTGGTGACCGCGATCAGGATCACGTCGCCGGGGCTCCGGCCCGCCCGGGCCGCGGCCCGCGAGATTCGCGAGCGAATCTCGTTCAGACGGCCCCGAAGGGAGCTCAAGACCGGTTTCACGGAACGCGGCAGGGTAGTCACCCGACCTCGCTCCTGCAAGCGAAAAAAGCGGGGATTCTTTGGGGGTATGGTGGAGGCGGCGGGAATCGAACCCGCGTCCGAAAGCCGTTCCCCAGGGAGTCCTACAGGCGTGTCCGGCCGTTTGAATCTCGCGCGCGCCCGCTCCGACCGGCGGGATCGTTCGCGCACCAGCTCGATTGGATCTCGTCTTCGGCCCACGAGCGAGGGCCTCCGACCAGCCTGCGTTTGTATGACGACCGCATCCAGCCCCCACAGGCGGGGTCCGGGCGGTCGTCGCTACCTAAGGGTTAGTTAGGCAGCGAGAGCCATCTGCTCGTTGGCAGATGAATGGTCCCGCTTTTTTGACGAGGTCACGGGTCCCCGGCCTGCACTTCCTGGTTCTCGACCCCCGTCGAGACCTGTGCGCCCCCACGCCAACCGCGGCATTGGATGCTGCCGCCGGCAAGTAGATGGCGCCTCCGACGGGGGGATGACCCGCAGGCGGAGCGACCGGACGAGCCGGGATCCGCCGGCGCAATCACCGGAGGCGCCACTTCGATCAGAACGGAATGTCGTCGTCGGGACCGCCGCCGAACTCTCCCGGAATGTTCTCGTCGGCCGGAACCGTCGCGCCCGCCGCAGCCGGCGCGCCCGCCTCACTGCGCTCGCCACGCCCACCCAGCATCTGCATGGTGTTCGCGATGATCTCGGTGGTGTAGCGCTTCTGGCCTTGCTGATCCTGCCACTGGCGCGTGCGAATGCGGCCCTCGATGTAGATCTGCCGGCCCTTGGTGAGGTACTGGCCGCAGATCTCGGCGAGGCGGCCGAAGGCGACCACGGTGTGCCATTCGGTCTGTTCCTGCTTCTGGCCGCTCTTGTCGGTGTAGCGCTCGGTGGTGGCGAGCCGCATGTTGGCGACCGGCTGGCCGCCCTGCGTGTAACGCATTTCGGGGTTCTGGCCGAGATTGCCGACCAGGATCACCTTGTTGACGCTCATGAAGGATTCTCCGGAGGGGCCCCTGACCCTTGGGGGCGGGGCATCGATTGCGGCAAGAATACGCCGGCCCCCCGGCTTCGTCCACCGCCAAACCCCGGCCGCGTTTGACGCTCCCCCGGCGCGGTCGCTAGTCTGCTTCGGCCGTTGTCATGTGGATCCAACCGGGGCGTGGCGCAGCCCGGTAGCGCACCTGCTTTGGGAGCAGGGAGTCGGAGGTTCAAATCCTCTCGCCCCGACTTTTTTTGCCTGCCGCGCGTACGAGTCGCGACGCCTGAGACGAACCTGCGCCTGTAGCTCAGATGGATAGAGCAGCGGATTTCTAATCCGCCGGTCGGGGGTTCGATTCCCTCCAGGCGCGCCATTTCGCACTCGCATCGCGCGCGGGCGTCACGGAGTGGTGGTGGATGTAGCTCAGCTGGTAGAGCACTGGACTGTGGCTCCAGGTGTCGCGGGTTCGAACCCCGTCATCCACCCCATCCAACACCTGCGTCCCGCCCCGTGAGCCGCCGAGCCAAGATCGTCTGCACCCTGGGTCCCGCCACCCAGAGTCCCGCAGCCGTGCGGGCGCTGGTGGACGCCGGCATGGATGTCGCGCGCCTCAATCTCTCGCACGGTACTCGCGAGGAGCACCAGGCCGTCTACCAGGCGGTCCGCGCCGCCTCCGACGCCGCCGGCCGCGCGGTGGCGGTGATGGTGGATCTCCAGGGCCCCAAGATCCGACTCGGCGAGTTCGAGGGCGGCGAGGCCCGGCTCGAGAACGGCGCCGAGTTCGTGATCACCACCGAGCCGGCGATCGGCACGGCCACGCGCGCCTCGACCACCTATGCCGAGCTGGCGCGCGACGTCCACCCCGGCGACACGTTGCTCGTCAACGACGGCGCGATTCGGCTCGAGGTGCTGGCCAGCGATGGCCGGGAGGTGCGCACGCGCGTGATCGAGGGCGGCCGCGTGTCCGATCACAAGGGGCTCAATCTGCCGGGCGTGGCGGTGAGCGCGCCGGCGCTCACCGAGAAGGATCGCGAGGATCTGCGCTTCGCGCTCTCGCTGCGCGCCGATCTGATCGCGCTGTCGTTCGTGCGCAGCCCGGGCGACGTCGAGGAGGTGCGGCGCGAAATGGCCGCGGCCAACGCGCCGCTGCCGGTGATCGCCAAGCTCGAAAAGCCCGAGGCGGTGGCGCGGCTCGAGGCGGTTCTCGAGGCGTTCGACGGCCTGATGGTGGCTCGCGGCGACCTGGGCGTCGAGATGCCGCTCGAGGAAGTGCCGCTGGTGCAGAAGCGCGCCGTGCATCTGGCGCGCGAGCGTGGCAAGCCGGTGATCGTCGCGACGCAGATGCTCGAGTCCATGATCGAGCACGCGCGCCCGACGCGAGCGGAGGCGTCGGATGTCGCCAACGCCGTCCTCGACGGCGCCGACGCGCTGATGCTGTCGGGCGAAACCAGCGTCGGCGCGCATCCGCTGGAAGCCGTTTCGACCATGGCGCGCATCATTCTGGCCGCCGAAAGCCGTCCCTCGCACCTGGTGGAGCGTCGCGGCCCGCACGCCGGCGGGCCGCAGGGAGCGCTGGCCGCGGCCGCCTCACGGCTCGCGGAAGACGTCGGCGCGCGCGCGCTGGTGGCGTTCACCCACACCGGCGCCACCGCGCGAAGGCTGGCGAGTCATCGCCCCTCGACGCCACTGCTCGCCTTCACCACCGAGCCGGCGGTGCGCAGCCAGCTCGCGCTCACCTGGGGCGTCGAGACGTTCGTGGTGCCGAGCGTCTCGCACACCGACGAGATGGTGGCGCAGGTGGACCGCGCGATGCTCGAGCTGGGCCGTGCCGCGCGCGGCGAAGCGGTGGTGATCGTGGCCGGCACGCCGCCGGGCGTATCCGGAACTACGAATACGATCCGCCTTCACCGGCTGGGAGAAGTCTAGCGAGCGCAAGGGCGGGCCGAGGTCCGAAACAGCGCCAATCACTCGCTCAAGTTGGCGGCCTGGCCGAAACGAACTGGCGGGATCGGCACAATCCCGATCCGGCCGTCAACATTCTTCGCCGCACAACCTATTCCTTCGCCGCCAGGTCCATCATCCGGATCAGCTCGCGCATCGCCTTCGCCCGGTGCGAGATCGCGTTCTTCTCAGCCCCGTCCATCTCGGCCAGGGTGCGCCCCTGACCTGCCACCTCGAAGATCGCGTCGTAGCCAAAGCCGTTCCTCCCGCGCGGCGCCTGGGTGATGCGGCCTTCGAGCACTCCCTCGGCAATCAGCTCGCGACCATCCTTCATACATGCGACGCAGGCGGTGCGAAAGCGCGCCTGCCGGTGTTGCGGCGCATGGCCCTCCATGACGTCGAGCAGCCGGCGCACGTTGTCGGAGTAGCTGGCGCCCGGGCCCGCGAAGCGCGCGGCGTAGATGCCAGGCTTGCCGCCGAGCGCATCCACCTCGAGCGCAGTGTCGTCGGCGATGCTGGTGTCGCCGGTGAGATCGAACGCGGCGCGCGCCTTCTCGAGCGCGTTCTCGCGCACCGTGCGCCCGGCCTCGGGCGCGGCCCGGGCGCCGGGAATCTCGTAGAAGCCCACCACCTCGACCGGGAACCGCGCCAGCAGCTCGCGCAGCTCGCGCACCTTGTCGCGATTGAAGGTGGCGAGGGTGATGCGCTGGCGATCCGTCGGCACAGGCACGAGTTCTCCGAAGCGGACGAGCAGCCGCGAACGGTGGGCTCGCGCGGCGCGTCGGCGCGCGCACGTTAACGACGCTGGTTCGCTCCGTCCAGCCGAGCGACGCGGCCGCGACTCAACGCAGGACCACCAGTCGCTGCCGCCGGTGGACACCGCCGCGCTCGAGATCGAGCCAGTAGGCGCCGGCGGCGACCGTCGCGCCGCCCGCGTCGCGACCGTCCCAGCTCAGATCGAACCGGCCGGCCGGCAGCGCCGCATCGGCCAGCTCGCGAATGCGCCGGCCCGAGACGTCGAGCACCGCGACGCGGGTGCGCGCCGCCGGTCCGCCGTCCGGAATCCAGAGCGCGAAGCGGGCCTCCGAACGCATCGGGTTGGGCGACGGTGCGCCCAGCGCCAGTGCGGCGCCGGCGCTGCCTTCGACCCCCGCCGCGTTGCTCACCTGGATCGCGCCCGTGCCCAGCACCACCGCGGGCGATCCATCGTTCAGCGTGAACGACCGGAACGCGAGCGGAATGTTGGCTCCAATCGGAGCCGAGGCGCTCACCGTGAGCAGCAGGTCCTGGATCAGCGTGGCGCTCGAGCCGAGCGGCGCGAAACCCACCGCCAGCGAGGCCGCGACGGTGGGCGTGGCGTTGCTGAACGGCGTGCCCCAGGTCGCCATCAATCCGCTCCCGAGACTAAAGCTCGCGCCCGAGATCCGGCTGGGATCGAGCGTGAGCTGGTAGCCGATCGAGGTGACGTTGTAGGGAGCGAGGCTCTGATCCACGGTAATCGGGATCAACACCGTGGCGCCGGGCGGCGCCGCGATGGTCGGCAGGTTGACGTGGATCGGCGGGGCGGCGCGCGAGACTCCCGCGGCAAGAAGCGTCGCGAGGCCCGCCGAGGCGAGCCAGGCGCGGCCCGGTCGGCGCCCGCGGCGGTGGCGCAAGCCCGGTCGAGACACGCCGCCTACCTCACCCGAACCAGGCGGCGCGTGAGCCGCTGGCCGGCCCAGTCGAGCCTCAGGAAGTACATGCCGGGCGGGGTTTCGCTGCCCGCGTCTCCGCGTCCGTCCCAGCGCACCTCGTGGATTCCCGCCGGCCAGACGCCGTCCACCAGCGTGCGCACGCGCCGCCCGTCGAGCCCGTGCACGGCGAGCACCATGCGCGCGCCTTCGGGACCGCCTCGCGGCAACGCGAATCGCAGCACGGTCGAGCCTCGCGTTGGATTGGGCTCCGGGGGATCGAGCGCGAACGCCAGCTCGTTCCCGGCGACGATGCCGCTATTGGACTGGACGGTGATGCTGCCGTTCACGATCTGCGCCACCGGACGGCCTTCGTTGAAGATCAGATTGCTGAGCGTCAGCGGGATGACGGTGCCGAGCGTCGCCGAAGGCGAGATCGTCACGTCCACCACCTGCAGCGCAGTGCCGCTTCCGAGCGGCGTCGCGCCAGCCGCCGCGACGTTGAGGCTCGCCCCGCCGGGATTCCCGTAGGCGAGATTGCCGGGCGACCAGCCGCCGATCAGGCCGCCGGGATCGGCCTTCATCTGGGTGACGTTGGTCGGATTCGCGAGCAGCGTGTACTGCGCCGAATAGATCCCGAGCGGCGACAGATCGCGGTCCGACTGGAGCTCGACGCGGACCGTGCCGCCCGGTGGCCCGGTGGCGCCGTTCACGGTGAGCTTGCAGTCGTAGACCGTGACCGAGGTGTTGAGGTCGAAGTTGCCCACCGAGTCCATCGCCTTGACCCGGGTGACGCCGCCTCCCACGGCGGTGAGTTTTCCGGTGGCATTGATGGTCGCGACGGTGGAGTCGAGCGTGCTCCAGGTGATCGGCGGCACGGCCGGACCACTCACGGTGAAGTTCTGGGTCTGGCCGTCGAACAGCGTCACGGCTTCGGGCGATACCGTGATCGCCGGCAAAGCGTTCACGCTGACCACGCCGCTGGTGGGCTTCGCGATCAGGTCCTCGTTGAACAGCGCGGTGCCGAAGTTGATCCCGGTCGCGCCACTGGACGCGCTCGAGGCCAGGCACTGGAGTTCGAACAGCTCGCCCGAACCGGTGAGGCTGGTGGTGCCCGCGAATGCCACCGTGCAGGCGCCGGTCGACGAAGAGAACGAGACCGGACCATAGTTGTACAGCAGCGCGGTGTTGGGCACGTTGACTCCGGTCACTGAGAAGAGCGAGCCGTTGAACGAGAAGGTGAACTGGCCGGAGCGCACCCCGAGACCGTTGAGGCTGGTCACCGTGACCGGGATGACGAAGCTCTGGCCGACCGTGACCGCAGCGTTGCCCGCCGTCACCCCCATGCCGCGCACCTGCACGGTCTGATCGGTGGTGTCGCGGCGGCTCGCCGCGTCCACCGCGAAAACCCGCACTGAGCCCGGCGCGACCCCGGTCATGAGCCCGGTGAGCGTGCCATTGCTGACGATGGTGGCGATCGAGGCGTCGGTGGTGCCCCAGGTGACCGGCGTGGTCACGCTGCCCGAGACGTTGAACTGCAGCGTCTGCCCGCGAATGATTTCGCCGGTGTTCGGGCTCACCGTGATCACCGGGATGGGGAGCACGTTGATGTAGCCGTTCACGGTCGTATCCGCGGGCGTCCCTTCGTTGAAGAGGAACGAGCCGAAATTGAGACCGGTGCCGCTGCCGTTGATCAGTGAGGGATTGATCACGAACCGGATCTGCAGCAGCGTCCCCGACCCGGTGAGCGCGTTGGAGCCAGCGTGGCTGACGAACAGATGGCCGGGCGTCACGCTGAAGGTCGCGTCCCCCCAGCCGGCGGTGCCCGCGATCGATCCGCTGTCCACCACCGCGGTTGCGGTCACGACGCTGGCGTTGTAGGTCACGTCGAACTGGAACGAACGCACATTGAGCCCGGTCAGCGACGTGGTGGTGAGATTGACGAGCACGGTCTGGCCGGCGTAGCCCGAGACCGTGTTGTCGAGCGTGGTCCGCACCGCCCAGGCGGGCGACGCGGCCGCCAGCAGGGCGAGCGCACCGAGCGCGTGGCTCAATCGAAATCGTCGAAGCGTCTTCATGGTCCGCTCCCGGCCCGCGTCAGCGGACGACCGCGATTCGATGGACGGCGTCGAACCTACCCACGTGCGCGCGCACCAGATAGATCCCGGCCCGGACCGGCGCTCCTCGCTGATCGGTCAGATCCCACGAAAGCGGATGCACTCCCGCGCCGAGCGCCCCGCTCGAGAGCGAGCGCACGCGGCGCCCACTCACGTCCACGATCTCGACCGAAGCCGGCTGGCCGGCCTCGTTGGCCGCGATGCCGAGCTGGAACGCCACCGATCGCCGCGCCGGATTCGGGCGCGGGAGCGCGAGCGAGGTGAAGCTCGGCACCAGCTGCGCCGGCGGGGACGCCGGGCCGATCACGGTTTCGTTGACGCGCCCCCAGGCGAGTTGCGGCGCCTGCCAGGCGCCGGCGGGGGTGAAGCGAAGCGTTCCGATCACTCCTGGCGTCAGCGCTTCGGCGGCACCCATGGCCACCAGGCCTTCGCCGTCCTTCACGTTGTTCGCTTCCATCACTCGTCCGCCGTCGGCCGGGTCGAAACCGGACAACGACGCGGCGCCCGCGCCCGTGAGCCTCAGCTCGAGGGCGAAGATCGGCGCGCTTCCGTCGGCGATCACCGGCACGCGCCACTCACCACCGATTTGCTCGGGATCGCCGAGCGAGAGATGGAACGTACCGGGCTCCGAGACGTTGATCGCCGGCGCCAGCGCGTCGGGACGCACGTGACCGGCGCGATTGAAATTGGCCGGGAACGCGCGAATCAGGCCAGCCACCCATTGCAGGATCGTCGAGCCGTCGAGCCCGGTCACGGTGCCGTTGCCGGTCACGTCGGCGAGCGTGGTCTGGAGCGGATTGAGCGTAATCAGCGACACCAGCGACTGATAGATGAGCGAAGCGTCGTAGGCCAGCACCCGGCCGTTCAGGCTCACGTCGCCGATCAACGGGTTGATCAGCCCATTGGTGGCGAAATTGGTGTAGTCGACATTGTTGGTCACCGGATCACCGTTGCCGAGGTTGGTCGGGCCCACGCTGGCGTTGCAGACGTCGGGGGTCGCGCTCGGGTCGTTGGGGCCGTTGTTGGCGCCCCACCAGCACTGCTCGGCGAACACGCAGTGCGAATTGCCGGCGTTGTAGACCGCGTCGTAGA
>DATKAB010000117.1 GCA_035498555.1 Candidatus Sulfotelmatobacter sp. | reverse complement strand
TTCGCGCATCTCGGACCGCTCGCGCTCGCCCGGCACGCGGTGCGCGGCCTGATCGAGCGGCACGACGTCGACATGCGTCGCCTCGAATCGCTGGTGTTCGGCGTGGTGGTGGCGGAACGCGGCAAGCCCAATCTCGCGCGCGAGATCGTGCTCGAGGGCGAGCTCCCGGCGAGCATCGAGGCGCAGACCATTTCCTCCTACTGCATCACCGGGCTTCGCACCGCCACCGCCGTCGCCGACGCGATCGCGCGCGGCCGCATCGAGTGCGGCATCGCCGGCGGCACCGAATGGCTGTCGGGCGCCGATCCCGCCACGTTTCGCGAGCCCACCACCGGACTCACCATGGGCGAGCACATGGAAATCACGATTCGCGAGTGGAAGATTCCGCGCGATCGACAGGACGAGGTGGCGCTCGCGAGCCATCGCAACTCGGTCGCCGCGCGCGACGCCCTTGCGCGCGAAGTCGTGCCCGTCGAAGGCGTTGAGATGGACACCGGCCCGCGGCCCGACACGTCATTGGAGAAGCTCGCGGCGCTGAAGCCGGCGTTCGCCGAGAACGGAACGCTGACGGCCGGCAACTCGTCGCCGGTGACCGACGGCGCCTCCGCGGTGCTGCTGATGAGCGAGGCGCGCGCGAAGGAAGAAGGCCGCGAGCCACTCGCGTTCATCGAACAGATGGAGTACGCCGCGATCGATCCCAACGAGGGTTTGTTGATGGCGCCGGCGATCACGGTGCCGCGCCTGTTGCGCCGCGCCGGCCTGAAGCTCGCCGACATCGATCTGATCGAGATCCACGAGGCGTTCGCCGCGCAGGTGATCGCGAACGTGATGTCGTGGGAGAAAGGCTGGAAAGACACACCGACCGGGCCGGTCGATTGGGGCCGCATCAACGTCAACGGCGGCTCCGTCGCGATCGGTCACCCGTGGTCGGCCACCGGCGGGCGGATTCTCACCACGCTCGCGTACGAAATGCAGCGGCGCAAAGCGCGTCGCGGCCTGATCAGCGCATGCGCGGCCGGAGGGATGGCCGGCGCGATGCTGCTCACGAGGGATTGAACATGACTCCGATTTCCGAGAAGGAACCGCAAGCCACCACGGCGTGGAAGAGCTACCTGGACCAAAGCCAGCCGCGCTTCCTCGAACAGCTGCTCGACTTCCTGCGCATTCCGAGCATCTCGGCGATCTCGGCTCACGCGGGCGACGTGAAACGCGCCGCCGAGTGGGTAGCGGCGCGCGTCACCGCGGCGGGCATGGAGCACGTTCAGATCCTGCCCACCGGTGGCCATCCGGTCGTCTACGCCGACTGGCTGCACGCGCCCGGCAAACCGACGGTGATGATCTACGGCCACTTCGACGTTCAGCCCGTCGATCCGCTGAACCTCTGGACCAAGCCGCCATTCGAGCCCGAGGTGCGCGACGGCAAGGTGTTCGCGCGCGGCGCCACCGACGACAAGGGCAACATGCTGGCGCCGATTCTCGCCGTCGAAGCGCTGCTGAAGACCACGCGCGCGCTGCCCGTCAATCTCAAGTTCTTCTTCGAAGGCCAGGAAGAGATCGGCAGCCCGCAGCTCGGCGACTTCGTTCCCAAGCACAAGGATCTGCTGGTGTGCGACATGGTGCTGAGCGCCGACGGCTTCCAGTGGAGCCCGACGCAGCCGCTGCTGCTGGTGGGATTGCGCGGCGGCTGCGGCGTTCAGATCGACGTGAAGGCGGCGCGCGCCGATCTCCACTCGGGCATGTTCGGCGGCATGGTGCAGAACCCGATTCATGCGCTGGCGTCACTCATCGCCTCGATGCATGACGCCGACGGGCGCATCAGCGTGGCCGGTTTCTACGATGACGTGCGGCCGCTCACCCCGCTCGATCGCGAGCGGATCGCGAAGGTTCCGTACGACGAAGCCGAGGAGATCAAGTCGCTCGGTGTGCCCGGGCTGTTCGGCGAGAAGGGCTACACGGCGCGCGAGCGCGTGTGGGCGCGGCCCACGCTTGAGGTGAACGGGATCTGGGGCGGCTTCCAGGGCGAGGGCATCAAGACCGTGCTGCCGAGCGAGGCGCACGCGAAGATCACCTGCCGGCTGGTGGCCGATCAGGATCCGTCGCGGATCATCGGGTGCCTGATCGCCCACGTGGAGTCGCACACGCCGCCCGGCGTCACCGCGAGCGTGGCGCCGCTGCCGTTCCGTGCGTTTCCGTATCTGGTGCCCGAGGACGAGAAGGGCAACGCCATGGTGCGCGAGGTGCTCCTCGAGATGTACGGCAAGGAGCCGTACTACGTGCGCACCGGCGGATCGATTCCGGTGTGCAGTCTGTTCCAGCGCCACCTCGGCGCCTATACCGCCAACCTCGCGTTCGGCATGGACGACGAGCTGGCGCACTCGCCCGACGAGCACTTCCGGCTCGAGAGCTTCCGCAAGAGTCAGGACGCGTATTGCAGGATTCTGGAGCGGATCGGCCGATAGGAGGCGACCTCGTCGCCTTCCTCACCTCCCGGGTGCCGACCCTCCGCCCGCCGGCTTCGCGAACGTCGCAGGTGGGAGCGAGACGTTCACGCGGACCGAGTCGAACAGGAACTGCTGCCCACCGGGGCGGCCGAGCGTCTGGGAGTCGATCCGGTGCGCCCAGTCCACGAGCGGGCCTTCGAAGTCCGCGCCCGCGGCGACGTTCTTCGCTTCACCGCCTTCGAGACTCCGGGCGACGGAGTCGCCACGGAGCCGCGAACGCTCCCGCCGCGCCATCGGCCTCGAATCTGTGCGAGGACTGCGTCACGCCGGCCGAGCTCTGCCTTCATCCGGCAGATACCGACACGATCTGAGCTGCAAGACGGCGCCGGGATCGGCGACGAATCGCCGACCCCGGACGCCGCTTTCTAGACTCGCGCCTGCCGCAGCTGCTCCACCGCCGCCTTCATCCGCGCCAGATGATGGAAGCTGTGCCGCA
>DATKAB010000116.1 GCA_035498555.1 Candidatus Sulfotelmatobacter sp. | reverse complement strand
CGCTGATTCGGCGGCGCGTCCTTCTCGTCGGCCGGCCGCCGGAAGGCCGCGATCGCGGCCAGCGCCGGATCGCGATGATCGCGCCAGTCGGCGAAGGTGAGCGGCGCCGGCACGTCGGGCGCGATGAAGGCGCGCGGATCGCGCGGATCCGAGCTGTACCAGAACACCGTCGAGATCCGCACCTCGAGCCCGCTGGCCGGCAGCGTCACGCGCGCCGGATCGCCGGGCGAATTGGGAGCGCCTCCGGTCGGCTCGCCGACGAAGCGCGCGTGGGTCTCGCGCTGGAGATCAGCCGCGAGCATGACCGCGGCCGAGAACGTGCCGCGATCCACGATCACGAACAGGCCGCCGACGCGATCGAGCGCGGGCCGCTGGATCAGTGCGTGAACCAGCGGTTGGTTGAGATAGCCGTTGCCACCGCCGTTCCCGCGCAGGTCGAGGATCAGGCGCCGCGCCCCGATCGAATCGGCGTGCGCGAACAGGCGCCCGACGAAGGCGGCAAAGGTCGCGCCGCCGGGATCGTCGACGATCTGCCGGATGCGAGCGAACACCGTGCGCGCACTGTCACCGAGATCGGCGAAGGCGAATGGGCCGGGGAGCGCGCGCGTGAGCGGGAGCGGGGCGCGCGTGCCGTCGTCGGCCGAGCGCCAGCGCAGGCTCGAGTCGGGCCGCGCGGCCTCGAGACGCGCCTCGCGGGCACGTCCGGCGGCGTCGGTCACGGCGAGCCGCAACGGAGCGCCCGGTCCTTCGGACAGCCCGGCCGCGGAGACGAAGCCCGGGCAGGCGAGGAACACCGGCAGCACGTAGCGCGTCCACATCGGGTTGTCGGCCGGGATCAGCGGCGTGAGGGCGGCGACTGCCTCGGCGACCGGCCGGCCGCGGATCGCGGTGACGCGCGCACCGAGCAGATCGGCGTGCGCCGCGGTGGCGCGCACGATGCGCAGCCCGTCGGGGAAGACGTCGAATTCGACCGGGAACACGGCGTCGAATCCGGGGCCGGGAAGCGGCGCCAGCGCCGGCCGGCCGTGCGCCGGAAGCTGGAGCTGGCCGAGCCGCGAGTGGCCGTCGTGGAGCAGTGCCATCAGCCTCGAGAACTCGGCAACGCTCCGCTCGTAGCCGAGCCCCGGTAGCCGGCGCTCGAGATCCTCGGCCGCCGAGTCGAGAGCAGCGGTCAGGTGCCCGCGATAGGGACGCGGATGGAGCGAGTCGATCGCCGCCACCAGAAAGTGCGCGTCGCCGGCCCAGTGCCCGGGGTCCACCGATTGGGCGTGTGCGGGCGCGATCGCGCTCGAGAGCGCGATCGTACCGAGCGCAAGGGCGCGGATGGCGAGTCGAGTCATGCGGGTGTCGGACCTCCTGCGACGGCCTGGCTACGCCGGGAGAGTACCCTTAGTTTCATTTCGGCGACCTGAACTCGTTCTTGGCTTGTCGTCTGCCTCGCCGCGTGTTAGAAACGCCGGCGAGACACGGATGTGCCACGGAGTCGTCCCGGCCAACCCTCATCACCGCCGGAGAGCGGGGGGTGCCATGCCACAGTGGACTCTGTTCGAAAAGGACTTTCGCTCGATCGACGTCGCGCTCGGGGATCTGCTCGAGCGCACCAATGCTCTGTCGGTCCATCTCGTGGACCGGTCCGGGCAGCTCATCACCTCGGCCGGACGCACCGGTGATTTCGACGCCACCGCGTTCGCCAGCCTGGTCGCCGCCGACTTCACCGCCAATGCCGAGCTGGCCCAGTTGCTGGGCGACGGCAACGTGGACGCGGTGGTGAGCGAAGGGGCGCAACGCTCGGTCTATTCGTGCATGCTCGCCGATCGCGTGATCATGTGCACGGTGTTCGATAAGCGCAGCACGCTCGGACTGGTGCGCTTCCGCGCCCAGCGCGCCACCCAGGTGCTGGATCGCGTCTTCCGCGGCCTGTTCGAGAAGGTCGGGCTGAGCGAGCCGGTGCTCGGGACGCCGGCGTTCGCCGACGCGGCCGGCCGGGAAGTCGACGCCCTGTTCGGAGACTAGCCGAGCACGACCAGCCCGATGACTGCGTCGGCTCGGTCGGCTTGATCCTCTAGCGAGGGGCCAGTGGCCCTGATCAATCATCGCGCTCGCGAGATCCACTTCAAGATCGTCTACTACGGTCCGGGGCTTGGCGGCAAGACCACCAATCTCCGGATCCTCCACGACCGCCTGCCGCCCGAGCGGCGCGGCCGGCTGCTCTCGGTCGCGACCGACCACGAGCGCACCCTGTTCTTCGATTTCCTGCCCATCGAGCTCGGCAGTGTCAACGGGCTGGTGACGCGCTTCCATCTCTACACGGTGCCGGGACAGGTCTACTACCGGTTGTCGCGCCGTGCGGTGCTGCAGGGCGTGGACGGCATCGTGTTCGTTGCCGACTCGCACCCGGCGCGCGAGCAGGCCAATCGCGAATCGCTTGCCGATCTCGAGCAGCACTTGACCAGCCTCGGGCTCGACGAGCGCCGCCAGCGGGCCCTGCCGCGGATCTTCCAGTACAACAAGCGCGACCTGCCACTGGCGTTGCCGATCTCGAGGCTCAGTGCCGCACTCAATCTCTCGGGCGCGCCGGAGTTCGAGGCGGTAGCGCGCGAGGGCCGCGGCGTCACCGAAACGCTGCGCGCCGCCTGCAAGGCGGTACTGAGCCGGCTGGCCGCCGAGCCGGCCGCCGCTCCGTCCCCGCCGCCACGTGCCGCGCAGCCGGCCGGGGCCGGGCCCGGCGCGACTCCACACGCGTGAAATCCGTCACCCGCTTTCTCGCCACGCTCGGCCCGGCTGGCTGGGCGCCGGTGGCGCCGGCGACCGCCGGCAGCGCGGTGGTGGCGGCGATCGGGTGGTTTCTGCCGGTGCCCGCGCTACCAATCACGCTGGTGCTGATCGCGGTGGGGACGGCGCTCGCAATCTGGGTCGCGGGCGAGGCCGAGAAGGAGCTCGGCCACGACGCCAAGCCGATCGTCGCCGACGAGGCGGTGGGGCAGAGCCTCGCGCTGCTGTGGGTCCCGCACGCCTGGCCGGCATTCGTGCTGTCGTTCGTGCTGTTCCGCATCTTCGACGTGTGGAAGCCGCTCGGGGCGCGCGAAGCACAGCGGCTGCCGGGCGGATTCGGCATCGTCGCCGACGACTTCATCGCCGGAATCACGAGCTGCGCGACCTTTCACGCGCTGACGCTGATCGCCACGCGCGTGCTCCACCACTCGCCGTGGCAGGCGTTCGTTCGCGCGCCGCTCGCCTGAGCCTCGGGCGCGCGACCGTGCCTGGTTGCGCGGCACTTCGCGCGCGGGCATAGTGCCGCGACTGCCGTTCGCGCGCGCACCCGGCCGATCCGGGCGCCGCCGTCCAGGTCCCCCATGCGGATCGAGATCATCACCGTCGGCAACGAAGTCCTGTCCGGCCGCACGCTGGACACCAACTTCGCCTTCCTGGCGCGCGCGCTCGAAGAGGCCAGCGTTCAGGTGATCTGGCACACCACGGTCGGCGACACCGCCGAGGGGATCGGCGCGGCGCTGCGCCAGGCGCTGGATCGCGCCGACGCGGTGGTGATGACCGGTGGCCTCGGCCCCACGCCCGACGACCTCACACGCAAGGCGGTCGCGAGCGTGCTGCGCCGCCCGCTCCAGCTCGACGAGCAGGTGCTCTCCAGCATTCGCGCGCGCGTCAAGCGCTACGCGCGCAAGATGCCTTCGTCGATCGAGACCCAGGCACTGCTGCCGCGCGGCGCCGAGGCGTGGCCCAACCGGCTCGGCACCGCGCCCGGAATTCTGGTGGTGCATCGCGACAAGCCGGTGATCCTGCTGCCCGGTGTGCCCGCCGAGATGGAAGGGCTGGCGCTCGAGCACCTGGTGCCGTATCTCCGCGAGAGGAGCGGGCTCACCGTCGAGTGTTTCACGCTCCGCACCTACGGATCCTTCGAGTCGCAGCTCCACGAAAGAATCGGCACGCTGCCGCAGAACTGGCCCAACGCCTCGCTGGCCTATCTGCCGAGCTACTTCGGCGTGGACCTGCGCGTGACGGTGGCGGGCGAGGACGCCGACGCGGTGCGCGCGGTGGCGGAACGCGCACACGCCGAACTCTCCGCGCGCGTGAAGCCGGTCATCTACGCGGAAGGCAGCGAGAGCATGGAACAGATCGTGGGCGCGGCGCTGCTCGAGCGCGGTTGGAAGATCGCGCTGGCCGAATCCTGCACCGGCGGCCTGCTGGCCAAGCGTCTCACCGACACGCCCGGCTCCTCGCGCTACGTCGATCGCGGATTCGTCACCTACTCCAACGTCGCGAAGGTTCAGTCGATTGGGGTCAAGGAGGCCGACCTCGCCGCGCACGGGGCGGTGAGCGCTCCGATCGCGGAGCAGATGGCCCGTGGCGCCCGCGAGCGCGCTGGTGTCGAGGTCGGGATCGGCATCACCGGCATCGCCGGCCCGGACGGAGGTAGCGAGGAGAAGCCGGTGGGATTGGTGTTCATCGCAGTTTCCTCGCCGCTCGGGGAGGCGGTGCGGCGATTCCAATTCGCGGGCACGCGCAGCACCATCCGCGAGCGCAGCGCTCAGGCGGCGCTCGACCTGGTGCGGCGCCAGCTCCAGTCCCAGCCGCTCGAAGCCAAGCTCGAATAGCGTGCGGATTTTTCTCGCCGTGTTCCCGCCGCTCGCCACCCGGAAGCTTGCCGCGACCGTGATCGAGAAGCTGCGGCGGCCGGGCGACCACGTCTCGTGGGTCGCGCCCGAGAATCTCCACTTCACGCTGCGCTTCATCGGCGAGGTCGGGGACGACGGTCTTCGCTGCATCGAGGAGGCGGCCCGCGAGGCGGCAGCGGCCCATCGCGCGTTCGGCGTCGCATTGGGGCCGCCCGGCGCCTTTCCCACCGCGAAGCGCGCGCGCGTGCTATGGCTCGGACTCCAGCAGGGAACCGAACCGTTCGTGCGGCTGGCCGGTTCGCTCGAAGACGCGCTGGCGAAACGCGGATGGGAGCCCGAATCCCGCGATTTCTCGGCGCACCTGACGCTCGGCCGCGTGCGCGAGCCCGGCTTCGACTGGACGCCGGCGCTGACGCGAATCGTGGCTCCCGAAGGCCCCGACGCGCGCTTCGCCGTCGAGGCGATCGACGTGGTCGAGAGCCAGCTCTCGCGTGGCGGCTCGATCTACACCGTGCGCTCGCGCGCGCCGCTCGCCACCTGAGGAAGGATTCCGGTTTGAACGCCGCTGAAGCATCGAGCCTTCCCGATCGCGGACCGTCTGCGACCCTGCTGCTGGCGCTGCTCGCGCTCGCCAAGCTGGCGTTGCACGCGCCGGCGGTCACGCAGTACGGCTACTTTCGCGACGAGCTCTACTACCTGGCGTGCGCGCATCATCTGGCCTGGGGCTACGTGGATCAGCCGCCGCTCTCGATCGGAGTCCTGGCGCTCAGCACGAAGCTGCTCGGCACCTCGCTGGTGGCACTGCGCGTCGTGCCGGCGCTGGCCGGCGCGCTCACCGTGGTGATCGCGGGGCTGATCGCGCGCGAGCTGGGCGGCGGGAAGTTCGCGCAGGCGCTGGCCGCGATCGGCGCGCTGGCCTCGCCGATCTATCTCGCGATCGATCACTACTACTCGATGAACGCGCTCGATCTGCTGCTCTGGGCGCTGGCGGCGTGGCAGCTGTTGCGCGCGCTGCGCGCCGGCGATGCGCTCAAGCCCTGGCTGCTGTTCGGCGTCGTCGTCGGCCTCGGGCTCCTGAACAAGCTCAGCATGCTGTGGTTTGCGGGTGGCGTCGGCGTCGGGTTGCTGCTCACCGCGCATCGCGTGCGTCTGCGCAGCCTCGGGCCGTGGCTCGCGGCGCTGGTCGCCGGGCTGATCTTCGTGCCGCACGTGTTCTGGCAGATGCAGAACGGCTGGCCGACGCGCGAGTTCGTCCACAATGCGGTCGCTCACAAGATGGTGAAGCTCGAGATCGTGAAATTCCTCATCGATCAGATCGTGGACATGAATCCGCTCTCTGCGCCGGTCTGGCTGGCCGGCCTGGTGGCGGCGTTCACGGCCGTCTGGGCCCGCGGCGCTCGTGCCTTCGGCTGGATCTTCGTCGCCGTGCTGGCGATCCTGATCGCCAACGGCTCAGCGCGCTCCGAGTATCTGGCGCCCGCCTACCCGATGCTGTTGGGGCTGG
This sequence comes from Candidatus Sulfotelmatobacter sp., assembly GCA_035498555.1. Classification (NCBI taxonomy): domain Bacteria; kingdom Pseudomonadati; phylum Acidobacteriota; class Terriglobia; order Terriglobales; family Candidatus Korobacteraceae; genus Candidatus Sulfotelmatobacter; species Candidatus Sulfotelmatobacter sp. The sequence continues at coordinate 707 of DATKAB010000116.1, read as the reverse complement.
GAGCTGTGGCGGTCGAGCGCGCCTCGACCACGCGACGCTGGATGCGCGTGGCGGTGCTCGCGCTGCCAGTCGTCGGACTTGCGCCGCTGCTGCCGCTCTCGATTCCGATCCTGCCGGTCGAGCGTTTCATCGCTTACCAGAAGGCGCTGGGGCTCGCCCCGGCCACCGAAGAGCGCCACGCGATGGGCTCGCTACCCCAGCACTACGCCGACATGTTCGGCTGGCAAGAGATGGCGGCCGGCGTGGCGCGCGGGTTCGCGACGCTCACGCCCGATGAGCGCAAGCACTGCGTGGTCTACGGGCAGAACTACGGGGAGGCCGGAGCCATCGACTTCTTCGGGTCGCGCTACGGACTGCCGCGCGCGATCTCGGGACACAACAGCTACTGGTTCTGGCCGCCGACCGCGGATGAAGTGCACGTGGTGCTGATCATTGGCGGAAATCCCGAGGATCACGCGCGGACCTTCGACAGCGTCGAACCGGTCGCCACCATCGCCAATCCGTACGGAATGCCCTACGAGCGCGATCTCACCGTGTACGCCTGCCGAGGCATCAAGGTGCCGCTTGCGCTCGCCTGGTCCCGGAGCAAGCATTACGACTGAGGCAAAGACAGGGAGGTCGCCCATGTCCGATCGGAAGCTTCGTCTTCGTCTCGCGGTGACGTTTGCGTTGCTCGTCGCGTTCTCGATTCGCGCCCGGGCCAGCGG
>DATKAB010000115.1 GCA_035498555.1 Candidatus Sulfotelmatobacter sp. | reverse complement strand
GAGGTTCGAGTATCGCCAGGTGACGCGCGCCTACCGCCCCTTCACCTCCAGCTGCTCCTTCACCGACTCGAGCGTCGGCACGTGGCCGGAAGCGATGCGCTCGCGCGCCTCGGCGTAGACCGCGTCGTAGCGATCGGCGGGGGCGCGCCAGGTGAAGTCGCGGCTCATGCCGTTCTTCTGGATCCGCCGCCACAGCTCGGGCTGGCGCCGCAGCGTGATCGCGTGGCGCAGGGTCGCGACCATTTCGCCGGCGTCGAAGCGATCGAAGCGGAATCCGGTGCCCTTGCCGGTCAGCGGATCGAACGGCTCGACGGTGTCGGCGAGCCCGCCGACCGCGTGCACCACCGGCACCGTGCCGTAGCGCTGGCTGTAAAGCTGGTTCAGCCCGCCAGGCTCGTAGCGCGACGGCATCAGGTACAGATCGCAGCCGGCCTCGAGCCGGTGCACGAACGCTTCGTCGCGCTGGCGGCGGAAGTGCACGCGATCGGGATGCTCGCGGCTCAGCCGCTCGAACAACTCGACGTAGCGCGACGAGCCTTCCCCCATGAACACGTAGCGCGCGTCGAGCTTGAGCAATTCGGACTCGCTCTGCTCGATCAGGTCGAGCCCCTTCTGCTCGACCAGGCGCGACACCAGTCCGACCAGCGGCAGATCGGGCGCGGAAGGGAAGCCGCACTCGGCGGCCAGCGCCGCGCGGTTCTCGCTCTTCCGATCGAGGCACTCGAGATCGTAGCGGCGCGCGATCCAGGGATCGGTGCCGGGATTCCACGAATCGTCGATGCCGCTCAGGATCCCGCGCAGGTCGGCGCTTCGGCGCGCCAGCAGCCCCTCGAGCCCGAAGCCGAACTCGCCGCTGGTCTGAATCTCGACGGCGTGCCGGGGACTGACCGTGGTGATCAGGTCGGCGAACGCGAGCCCCACCTTCATGAAGTTCACCCGCCCCCAGAACTCGAAGATTCCGCCGGGATAGAACTGGTCGGTGCCGAATCCCGCCATCGCCAGCACCCAGGAGTCGTGGATGCCCTGGTAGCCGAGATTGTGCACCGTGAAGACCGTGGCCATCCCGCCGAATGCGGGTTCGTGCTGGTCGTGCGTTCGCACGAAGCACGGCGCCCACGCCCCCTGCTGGTCGTGCGCGTGAAGCACGTCGAAGCGCTCACCCAATTGCTTCGCGCCCTCCAGCGCGGCGCGCGCGAAGAACAGAAAGCGCTCGGCGTTGTCGGCGTAGCCCTCGCCGGTCGCGGGATCGTCGTAGATGCCGGGCCGATCGTAGAAGCGCCGCGCGCCGGCGTGACCCACCAGCAGCACGCGCGGCCCGCTGCCCGAGGGCTCGACCAGCTCGAAGGTGGCCTTCTCGCGCCCCATCCCCCAGGGCACTTCGGCGCCGCCGATCGGGCAGCGGCTCGCACCCGCCGGCAGATTGACGAACGGGTAGTGCGGGAGCGCCACCAGCACGCGATGCCCGCGGCGCGCCTGCTCGGCCGAGAGTCCGCCCAGCATGTCGCCGAGCCCGCCCACCTGCGCCAGGGGCGCGAGCTCGCTCGCGATGTGGAGAATCGAGAGAGGCGTCACGATGAACGCCGAAGGCTCCTAGTCGCGAGCGATCTCGCGCAGGTATTGCGCCGCGTCTTCGGGCGGCGTGGGATTGATGTAGAAGCCCGATCCGATCTCGAAGCCGGCCACGCGCGTCAGTTTGGGCATGATCTCGAGGTGCCAGTGATAGTAGTCGACGTCGCCCTCGCTCACCGGCGCGGTGTGGATCACGAAATTGTACGGAGGCCGATCGAGCGCGCGATTCAGGCGCTGCAGCGTGTCCTTCAGGATCACCGCCAGGTCGCGGACCTCGTGGGTGTCCGACATGTTCGGGAACGAAGCGCGGTGGTTCCGCGGCAGGATCCAGGTCTCGAACGGGAAACGCGGCGCGAACGGCTCGATGGCGAGGAAATGGTCGGTGAGATTGACCACGCGCTTGCCGTTGTTCTCGTCGGTCTCCTGCTGAACCATGTCGCAGAAGATGCAGCGTTCCTTGAGCTCGAAGTAGGAACGGCTACCGGCCAGCTCCTCCTGCAGGATCTGCGGGATGATCGGGGTGGCGATCAGCTGGGTGTGGGTGTGCTCGAGCGTCGCGCCGGCGGCCGGGCCCTGATTCTTGAAGATCAGCACGTAGCGGAAGCGCTTGTCGCGATGGAGGTCGAGGCAGCGCTCGCGGTAGGCCACCAGCACTTTCTCCAGGTGCTCGACCGGCAGTTCGGCGAGGTCGGCGCCGTGCTCGGGCGACTCGATCACCACCTCGTGCGCGCCGACGCCGTTCATCTTGTCGTAGTGGCCCTCTCCGCGACGGTCGAGCGAGCCCTCGATCTGGAGCGCGGGGAACTTGTTGGGCACCACGCGCACCTGCCAGCCGGGGGTGTTGGCGGCGCCGCCATCGGGCCGATAGGCCCACACCTCGGGCGGGGTCTTGTCCTCGTGACCGCGGCAGAAGGGGCAGAAATCGCCGGATTTCTCATGCGAGACCGGCAGAAAATTGGTGGGCCGGCGGCTGCGCTCGGTCGAGATGATGACCCAGCGCCCGACCACCGGATCCTTGCGAAGCTCGGGCATGAAGACTCCTGGTCGGCCTTGACCGGGACCGGCCGCGGCGCCGATACCCTGTGGAGAAGCCCGAAGAGTCTAGGGAGCCGCGCCGCGCGGGGTCAAGGAGCGGTGGGCCATCGGCTTGATAGTGGAGCTCAGAACTGGAAGTAGATGAATGGATTGGCGCTGAATGGTGAAAAGAAGAGCACCATGAGAAGGGCCGCCGTGGCCGCCGTCCAGGCGAGAGGACGACGGAGGTCGAGACCCAACTCGCGTTCTCCTCTCAGAAGCACCGCAAGGTGCGCCACAACCGCGAGCGCGAGCACCACCTCGGCCTGAACGTGCACCCAGTCGGAGCCCCAGCGGTCGACGAAGGCGAGCTTGCGCAGGTAGATCCACGCATGGGAAAAGTCCGGAGATCTGAAGAAGACCCAGGCCAACATCACCCACAGCAGGGTGCCTGCCCATCCCAAGAACTGCTCGACCGGCGAGCCGAACTGGTCGGGCGCCCGCCGTTGGGCGTCCAGCCTCAACTTGTCGAGCGCAAGCGCAGCGCCATGCATTCCGCCCCAGACCACGAAGGTCCAGGAGGCGCCATGCCAAAGCCCGCCCAGCAGCATCGTCGTGAGCAGGTTGAAATACGTGCGTGCCCGCCCGCGGCGATTCCCACCCAGAGGGATATAGAGGTAGTCCCGCAGCCACGTCGACAGCGAAATGTGCCAGCGGCGCCAGAACTCCGTGATGCTGCGGCTCAGGTACGGATGGCGAAAGTTGGTCGGCAGATCGAAGCCGAACACCCTTCCGATCCCGAGAGCCATGTCGGTGTAGCCAGAGAAGTCGTAATAGATCTGACCGGTGTAGGCGAGCAGGGCCACCCAGGCGGCAACCGGCGAGTACGCCCCGGGGTGTGCGAAGACGGGGTCAGCCGCGACAGCAAGTGTGTCGGCGAAAAGTACCTTCTTCACGAAGCCTTTGAGGAAGAGTTCGAGCCCGCGGCGGACGTTGGCCGCAAGGACAGCGTGCTCGCGGCCGGGGGCCAGTTGCGGGAGCATCTGGGATCCCCGCACGATCGGCCCGGCCACCAGTTGCGGGAAGAAAGCCACGAACAAGAGAAAGTCTCGATAGTTGCGGGTCGCGGGCAGCTTTCTCCAGTAGACATCGATCGTGTAGCTCATGCTATGGAAAGTGAAGAAGGAGATTCCGACCGGGAGCAGGATGTGAAGAAACGGCACCTGGATGCCGAGTCCGCCCAGCAGGGGTCGCAGCGTGTCGAGGAAGAAATTCGTGTACTTGAAGAAGAACAACATCCCCAGGTTCGCGGTCAGGCTCGCCACCAGCCAGATGCGGCGGCGGCGCTCGTCGGTCAGGCGCTCGAGCTCCAACCCCGCGATGTAGTCGATGGTCGTCGTTGTCCAGATCAGGAAACAGAACCGCCAGTCCCACCATCCATAGGAAATGTAGCTGGCGACCAGCAGAACGTTGCGTCGGGCGCTCTCGTTCGGAGTGAAGCGGAGGATGACGAGAACCGCGGCCAGCATCACGAAGAACTCGATCGAGGAGAAGATCACCGGAGCGATTCCTCGATGGCGCGAGCGATCATGCGGCCGATCAGTTCGTGTCCACGTTCATTGATATGGCCAACACCGATCGTCGTGTTCGAGAACCCATGCATGGGTTGACCCGTCCGGGAATAGTCGGCCAGCATTTCGTCGGTAGGATCTACCAGGGCCAGTCGGTGGCGTTTGGCCAGATCCCGCCAGAATGCACGGCGAATCGGATAGGCAACTCGCGGTGGCGAACCGAAATAGAGAATGTGCGGGACGTAGACGATCACCACCGGCGGGCCCGCGCGCTGAATGACGTCGAACACGCTGTCGCCCGCCGCCTGGGCTCCAGGCGGAATCGGGCCCGCAGTGTCGTCGATGTCGCTCAGCAGAGCGCGGCCCGTGATCTTGCGAGTCAGTCGAGCGCGTTCGCGCTCGACCAGAAGAGTCAGCCGGATGCTCGAGAACTTGACCAGCGCCGAGCGCTTGAGGAGTTGGTGGAGCCAACCCGCCGACGGGGGCTTGACACGTCCGGACAGCTCGCGACGCACCTCTGCTAAACGCACCGGATCTCCAAGTTCGTTGACGTCTCCATCATTGACCTGGATCACCACCACGTCCGGTTTGAATTCTCGCAGGTAATTGCCCAGGAACGCCGCGTAGTGTGCTGGAAAGCGCCCGGAGCCGGCGGTGTTGATCACTTCCAGGCCCGGATCCGCCCTCTCGGCAACCGCCGACATGTTCATGGACTGGGCGAGCTGCAGCCCCTCGGCGAACGAGTCTCCGAGCAGTACGGCGCGAACTCGAGGCCGGACAGGCAGTAGATCCCGGTCAAAGAAGCCGTAGGAGTTCGTCCACTGCTCGGACCAGCCCTCCTGGCTCTGCACCGCTCGGACGTGAGGGAGCTGAATGTTTCCAAAGCGCGGCGAGAAGATCGCCGTCGAAGGGGTCACCAGCCACCGAGCAGTGGCCCAATCCAACGCTACTAGGAGCAACGCCACGGACAGCAGGAACCTAGCTGCCCAGAGTGCACGGCTAGCCAGCGCGGGGAATGGAGGACGTTTCAAGGGGCGGGGGAACCGGGGTTGGGTAGAGGGGATTCGGTCGCTGAACGCGACGTGCACGTCCGAGTCCACGCCTCAAGATCGTAGCACGGGACTTGGAAGCCGCTCCAGAGCTAGCCCCGATCGCGCTCGGCAACCGTGGACTCGAAGCGGTGGCGCAGCAGGCGCTCTTCGGCGTCGGACAGCTTGCGCCCGCGCCGTGACAGGGCGACCCGCGCGGTGGCGAGGAAGCGGTCGAGTTCGTGCACCACGCTGCGATGGCCGTCCCACCACGAGAACGGCGGGAGGTGCTTCGGAGCGAACTGGCCGCCGCCGAACAGATTGGAGCCGACGCCGATGCTGGCGCCGGTCGGAAGCAGCGTGCCGATGCCGGTTTTGACGTGCGCGCCGATCACCGAACCCACTTTCGGGTTCCCGCTGTCCACTTCCCTGCCGTCCACCCAGATCCGCACCGAACCATAGTTGTTCTTGAGGTCGCTGGTGGTGGTGAGCGCCCCGAGATTCACCCACTCGCCGATCACGCTGTGGCCGACGAAACCGTGGTGGCGCTTGTTGGCGTAGCCTTGCCAGATGCTGGCGTCCACTTCCCCCGAGATCCGGCACTCCGGGCCGATGGTCGAGTTGGCGATCACGCCGCCCAGCAGTTGCGTCCGATCCCCCACCGCGCACGGCCCCACCACCAGCGTGTGCGCCTGAACGAACGCTCCGGCGCCGATCGCGATCGGGCCTGCGCGCGCGTCCAGCACCGCGAGCGGATCCACGCGCGCGCCGCGCGCGATCGAGATACGCTCGGCATTGAGCAGCACGGCGCTCGGATGCACCTCCCCGTCGTTGCCGGAGACGCCCTCGAGCTCTTCGACCAGGGCCTGGGTATTGCGCTCGATCAGGTGCCATGGGAAGCGGATCCACGCCGCCTCGATCTCCTGCGCGGGCAATTCCAGCTCGGTGAGCCGCTCCGGGAACGAGACGCCACTCCCGCGCAACGGCGCCAGGGCCGCCGAGCTCAAGCGCGCGGCGACCATCCGGCCCTTCGATCGCCACACGCCCGCGCCGCGCGATTCGCGCGCCGCCTCGAGCCAATCGCCCGGGAGCGCCGCGGCGTTCACCGCCAGGATTTCGGCCTGCATGCTGCTGGCGTCAGCCGGGCGCGACTCCCACGCGGCCATGACTTCGGCGCGCGCTTCGATGCCGACGAGCGGGACGCCCGCGGTGGCGAGCCAGCGCCGGCCGAGGTCGGACGCCCCGAAGCGGAGCGCCGGCACTGGCAGCGTGTCGGTGAGCGGCCGCAGCTCGCGCCAGCCGGCGTCTTCAAACAGCAGAATCCCGGTGATCACGGCGAGTCGCTCTTGCCGGCGGGCGTGGATTTCGGCGCGGGCTTCTTCGCGCCCGGAGTCGAAGGTCTCGCGCTGGGCGGGGTCGGCGCGCTCTGCGCGGGAGCGCTCGGCTCCTCGATGGTGCGGGTGCGAAACGCTCCATCGAAGCCGGCGGCCAGCGCGCGCATGCGCAGCGCCATCGAGGACAGCTCGGTGAGGCAATCGCGGCACTGCACCTTGTAGCGATAGTTCTCGACCGAGATCACCATCGGCACCAGGAGCTGTGATTCGGCGGCCGCGCGCATGGTCTCGGCTTCGCTGGAATCGAGCGGCGCCGCCACCTGAACGCGCCAGCAGGTGTCATTGCCCGCGAGCGCGTGCATCAAAGCCGCGCCACCGGTTGCGCCACCGGCGCCGCCGACCATCATCGCGCCGGCACCCGCCCCCACGAGCGCCGCCCCCGCGCGGGTCGCCGAAGCGCCGGCGGCCGAGGCGCCGGCGGATTTCGGCGCCGGCGCGAGCGCCGCGGCGGCGCGCGCGAGACTATCGGCGAGCGAGGACTGTGCGCTCGAACCCGGCCCTTCGCCGAGCGGCGCGGTGAGCGAGGGGGTCGGCACCACCGAGGCGGTGTCGGCCTGCACCCCGGTCGTGTCGGCGGCATGGGGCGGCGCCCCCGATTCCGGCGGCGGCACCACGTCACCCGGCGCCAGCGGCTCGGGAATGGTCTTGAGCACGCTGAGCGCGTCCTCCGACGGCAGGCTGTCGGCGGGCACCACCGACGCGCGTTGGGCCGGCGCCACCGATTTCGTGGCCGCGGGATGAGTGGTTTCCCCCGGCGCCCGGGCGGCGGGCGAAGCCGGCGGCGGCGCGGTGGCGGCGCAGCCCGCCAGGAGCGGCGGCAACAGGAGCGCGGACACCGCGCCGGTCAGTCCGCGCTTCACTTGGCGGCCCGCGCGCGCACCGCTTCGTTGACCTTCCTCACCTGCTCGGTCTGATCGAGCCGGCAGCTGAGCGTCGAGCCGTTCACGTGCACCACCACCATTTCTTCCAGTCCCATCGCCGCCGCGGTGCCGCCTTCGCCCACCACCACGCAACGCCGGCAATTGACGGCGACCGCGTCGCCGTGCAGCACATTCCCGTCGGCGTCGCGTGGCTGGCGGCGCGCCCACGCGCCCCAGGAGCCCAGGTCGTCCCAGTCGAACGAGGTCTCGAGCATGAAGGTGTTGGGCGCCTTCTCGAGCACCGCGTAGTCCACCGAGATCGCTTCGAGCTTCGGAAACGCCGCGTCCCACTTCGCGTCGAAGCCGGGGCCGCGCGTGTCGCGCGCCAGCTCGCGCAACGGCGTCGCCAGCGCCGGCCGCGAGGCCTCGAGCGCATCGAGGAACACCGAGGCGCGCCACACGAAGATCCCCGAGTTCCAGGAGTAGAGCCCGGTCGCGAGATAGCCTTCGGCGGTCGCGCGGTCCGGCTTCTCGGTGAACGCCGCCACCCGGAAAAGCCGCTCGCCGGCGCGTGTCCCGCGCTTGATGTAGCCGAAGTTGGTGTCGGGGCCGGTGGGTGGCACCCCAAAGGTGAGCAGCGCCGCCTCTTTTTCGGCGAACGTGAACGCGCGCTCGAGATCGGCGCGAAAATCGGCGACCCGCTCGATGGCGTGATCGGAGGGCATCACCGCGAAGCTGGCACCGGGCGCGACGCTCGAAAACCACACCGCGGCGGCACCGATCGCGGGCGCGGTGTTGCGCCCCGCGGGCTCACCGATCACGCGCACGCCCGCCGGGCACTCGCGCTCCACCGCCGCTTCGAGGTCGCGCGCGGTCAGCACCACGATGCGATCGGCGGGCGCGAGCGCGAGCGCGCGCTCGAGCGTCGCGCCGAGCAGCGTTCTCCCGCCCGAAGCGAGCGGCAGCAGCTGCTTGGGACGCTGCGGCGTGCTCCACGGCCAGAAGCGCTCGCCGCGGCCGCCGGCGAGAATCAGGATGAAGCGATCGGCCACGCTGGGCTCCCTCCGAGTATGGCGCTCACTTCAGCAGGTGACGAGTAGCACAGCGCTCAGCCGCGAACAACCGGCCCCGACTTGTCGATTCGCCACACCATGCGGATCGAGGGCAAGAAGTGGTCGGCGCTCGAGCCGAACGCGCGCATCGCCAGATGCACCGGCAGTATCTGGAGGAACAGCAGGCGCTTCCAGCCCGCCTGGGTTCCACCGACCGAGCGATAGGCCTCTTCCCAGGACGGCGCCAAGTAGAACTGCGTGGCGCGCGCGATCGAGGTCACGCCCGGGGCGCGCCGCAACATCCGCTCGGCGCCATGGAGGCTCAGGTACTGCGAGGGGTAGTAGCGCTTGCCGCGGATCATCTGGGTGAGCCATTCGCGGCCGCTCGTGGGCAGCAGCCAGTGGGCGAACGGGATCCGGTTGTCGTGGTAGTCCACGGGGAACCACTGGTTCGGCGTCTCGACCAGCAGGTGTCCGCCGGACTTGAGCACCCGCGCGCACTCGTCGAGCACGCGCTGCTTCTCCTGCGGCGCGAACACGTGCTCGAGCACCTGCCACAGCACGACCAGGTCGAAGCAGTCGGAGGCGAACGGCAGCCGCCACGGCTCCTGGCGCACCAGCGCGACCCGCGCGCGCGTCGCTTCGGGCAGGGGCGCGATGCGCTCGCGCGCCGCGCGTTCCAGCTCCGCCTGCTGAACGTCGCAGCCCACGATCAGCTTCGCGCTCGTCGCCGCCAGCGCCACCAGGTTGCGCCCGTAGCCGCAGCCCACCTCGAGCACGTTCCCCGCGCCCAGGAAGCGTTCGGCGACCGGCGTCAGCTCCTCAATCGCGAAGGCGTCGCCCTCGGGACCGTGGTAGCGCTCGTTCAGACGGCTGAAGAAGCGCGAGAGGATCCACATCCGGCGCTCAGGGACCCAAGGCCAGCAGGTCGCGGTAGACGGTCTCGGTGTGTTCGGCGACCTTGTCCCAGGAATAGTGCTCCTGGATGTGGGCGCGCGCCTTGCTCTCGTACTCCCGCACCACCTCGGGATGGGTGAGCAGCATCTCGAGCTTCTGCTTGAGATCACCCACGTCCTGGCTCCGGAACGGCACCGCGCAGTCCTCGCCGACCTCGAGGTTCTCGGGGATGTCGGAGAGCAGCACGCAGCGGCCGTAGGACAGCGCTTCGAGCAGGGCGATCGACAACCCTTCCATGGTCGAGGGCTGCACCACCACGTAGGCGTTGCTCCACAGCTCTTCGAGGGTGTCGCCGAACACGTAGTCGAGCAGCTTGATGCGATCGCTCTCGTATCGCCGCAGCAGCTGCACGTAGTCCTGCGAGAACGAGAGCCCACCGACCAGCGCGAGCTTGACGTCGGTGTCGATCTGGCTGAAGGCCTCGCACAGGAAGTGAACGCCCTTTTCCGGCACCAGACGGCCGACGAACAGCACGTACTTGCCGGGAGTGAGGCCAAGCTGCAGCAGCTTCCTCGGCGCGCGCGGCGCCGGCAGGTTGGTGCCGTTGGGAATGAACGCGGCGTGGCAGTGGTGGTGCTGGAGAAAGTGCTGGCGCAGCGTGCGCGACACCACGATGGTGCGATTCGGGAAGCGAGCCGCCGGCCCCTCGCACTGTCGCAGCACCCACGAGGCGAACTTGCCCCACTTCTGCCGCTGCCAGTCGAGGCCGTGGACCGTCACGACGGTCTTCTGCCCGGTCACCCGCGGCAGCCCCGCGAACACCGAGGGCCCGAGCGCGTGGAAGTGCACGATGTCGAAGCGGCGGACAATCGACTCGAGCGTGCTCCAGATCACGTGCGTCACGGTGTCGAGATGCTTGGTGTGAATGCTCGGACGGCGGAGCAAGGTGAGCCCGCCGGCCTCGGCGCCCGGCGGGGTGTAGTAGAGCCGGCAGAACACCGCCACCTCGTGACCGCGCTTCACCAGCCGCTGTCCGATCTCCTCGACGTGACGCTCGATGCCGCCGTAGGTGGCGGGAACGCCCTTCTGCCCGATCATGGCGATTCTCATGCGGGCACCTGCCGAACGGCGACGCCGGAATACGCGAGTCGTCCCTCCCAGCGGGCGCCGAGCCGTTCTCCCAGCCGGCTCCACGATAGCTCCGCGACCGCCTCGGGCATCGCCTCGCCACGCGCCGCCCAGCCCTGCGGCCGGGTGAGCAGGGCGGCGGCGAATTCGTCCGCCGGCGCCGCGATCGCGTGGCGCGAAAGCGCTTCGTAGCCGCGGAGCCCGAACGGCGTGCTGACTGCTGCGAGACCGGCGGCGAGATAGGTGGGCAGCTTCACGTTGCTGCCGCCGCCGGCCAGCACCGGATTGAGACCGACATCGGCGGCGTGAAGCAGCGGTGTCAGATCGTCGACCTCGCCGAGATTGCGGAGCGCCGAGGAAGCGCGACCGCGCGCCACGCGCCCCACCCGGCCCGCCACCATCAGCACCAGCCCTTCGCGCTCGGCGACCGGGAGGAGCTCGCGCAGGATCCACTCGAGCGCCGCCCGGTTGTGCGGAACGTCGGAGCCGACGAACAACGCGACATAGGCGCTGGCGCCGATGCCGAGCTGAGCGCGCGCGGCGGCGCGGGCCACCGGCGTCGCCTGTCGGATGGCCAGATCGTCCCAGCCGTTCGGGATCACGTCGATGGCGGAGCGATCGAGTCCGTAGAGCGACTGCAAGCGCTCGGCGTCCTCGAGACCGACCGCTACCACCGCATCGGCGGCTGCGAGCGCGTGCGCTTCGCGGCTCCTCACCCGGCCGGCCCACGCCCGCGACATCCAGACTCTCTCGCCGGCCTTCTCGAAGTAATCCAGCTCGACGTTCTGCGAGAGATAGACCTTGAGCCCCGCGCGGCTGCCCTGGATCAGCGGCGTGAGGTTGAAGTCGGCGGCGAACACGTCGGGCGCGCCGGGAAGCGCCCCTCGCAGCGATCTCGCGCGCAGCGCGTGACCGTAGCCCGCGGCCATCATGGGCGCGAGATGCATGCGCTCCAGCCGCCACGCGACGCCCGTGTACCAGGCGCGACGCCGCAGCAGCGTCACGCCGTCGATCCGCTGCTCGCGCTCGGCGCGGTTGCGATTCGGCACCACGCACAGCACCACCACCTGGTGCCGGCGCGCGAGCCCGCGATACAGCCCGAAGTTGCGCTGCGTCGAGCCGAGCTTCGGCGGATAGAGATCGTTGTCCACCGCGCCGTGGATCAGCACGAGTCGCTCCGCTCGATGGTCGGACCGCGCAGGAGCCCGACTGCGAGCCCGGCGCCGTTGAGCGTCCAGGTGAGAATCGAATGCAGCGCGAGCCGCGGGCTTCGCTTTCGCGCCGCCATCAGCGCGAAGAGCGCGAGGAGCGCCGCGCACCAGCAGACGAACACCCGTGCGTCGCGGGTGACTCCGGAAACGATCGCGCAGGCGAGCCCGCTCGCCCACAGCGCCAGCATGAGCAGATAGAGCGATTGGCGCTGCAACAGGGCCGCGAAGCCGGGGCGACCGACGTAGAGGCGCAGCACCTGTCCCTGCCCGAAGCACAGCCCGGTGCGCCAGCGACGCGAGAGCTCGGAAAAGCTGGGGCGCGGCGCGCTCCAGTGACGGCCGGCGAGCATGCCGAGCGAGCGGAGTCGGAGGTCGAGCCGGCGGAAGCGCAGGCCGAGCTCGAAGTCCTCTTCCGACTGCAGGCGGGCGTCGTAGCCGCCGGCGCGCGTCAGCGCCTCGCGCGAATAGAACGCCAGGGTCGCGAGATAGTCCACGTCGCGATCGGCCGTGCCCACCTTGTACATGTCGGGATTGCCGCGGCGCCGGCTCGCGCCATCCTCGAACCATTCCTCCAATCGCCCGCCGAGCCCCACCGGCTGGTCGCGGCCGGCACGCGAGGCCGCCACCGTGAGCGCGCGCGTGAGCCAGGCGGCGTCCACCTCGACGTCGGCGTCGACGAACAGCACCCACTCGCCGCCGCACGCCGAGAAGCCGAGCATCCGCGCCGCTCCCGGCGTGAGCGGGCGGGCCACCGGCGGCGCGATCAGTGTCCAATGCGACGAAAGCGGCGGCAGCTCGCCGCCGGGCGCCGCGATCACCAGAGCGCCCCGCCACTCGATGTGGCCCATCGCCGCTTCCAGCGCGGGCAGCGTGCGCGCCAGATCGCGCTCCTGCCGGTAGCAGGGAACCACGACGCCGAGTCTCATTCCGCCTCCTGCTCGGCGGGGCCGGGAACGAAGGTGGCGAGACCCAACACCTCGTCGTACACCGCTTCGAATTGTTCGACGACCCGCTCCCAGCCGTAGGACTCGCGCACCCGGCGCTGCCCATTGCGTCCCAGCTTCAGCGCGGCATCACTGCGACGCGCGAAGTCGGCGAGCGCATCGGCGAGCGGCGTGGACTGGCCGGAGGCGATCAGCCGGCCGGTGACGTTGTCCTCGATCACGTCGGGAATGCCGCCCACCGAAGTCGCCACCACCGGGCGGCCGCGGGCCAGCGCCTCGAGCAGGGTGAGCGGCAACCCTTCCCAGCGCGACGCCAGCACCACCGCGTCGGCGGCCAGCAACAAGGGCCCCAGGTTCTCGAGCTGGCCCAGCAGCCGGACCCGCGAGCCGAGCCCGCGCTCGGCGATCTGGCGCTCGAGCTCCAGGCGCTTGGAGCCCTCGCCGGCGATCGCGGCGGTGAATTCGACGCCGCGGCGATTCAGCTCCGCGAGCGCGGCGAGGAACACGTCGTGCCCCTTCTGCTCCTCGAGTCGCGCGGCGCTCACCCACAGCGGGCGGAGCTGCCCCGCGCCGAGCTTCTCGCGCCAGGTTCGCGCCTCCTCCCACTCGGCATTCTCATCGGGAGGATCGGCGCCATTCGGCACCACGCGCAGCCGCTGGCGAGGCACGCCGTAGTCGCGCGCCAGCGAATCGGCCACCGCGCTACACACCGCGGTCACGGCGTCGGCGCGCATCAGCTCGCGGCGCTTGAGCGATTTTTGCGCGGCGGAATTGGGCTGGCCGACGATGTGCTCGGTGACGATGAAGTGCGGAATGCCCGCGAGTCCGGCGAGCGAGGCCAGATAGCGATCGGCCGCGGGCCAGACGTGGTGGACGTGCAGCAGCGAGGCCCGGCTCCCGCGCAACTTCCGCCAGGTCTGGAGCATTCCCTTCCAATCCCAGCGCGAATCCACCTCGCCGACGCGATCCACCGGGATCTCCTGCGCCTCGAGCGCGGCGGCGAACTCGTCGACGCCCGGATCGTCCGACAGCCACACGCGCACCTCGAAGCGGTTTCGCGGCAGTCGAGTGGCCAGCTCCCATACCACCCGCTCGGTGCCGCCCACCGCTCGCCCGCTCTCGGCGAGCACCAGGCTCACCCGTTCTTCGGCGTCGCGCACAGGGTCTGGTAAGCGCGCAGCAATTCGCCGGCGCTGTGCTCCCATGCCATGCGCTCGAGGAAGCGCTGGCGGTTGTAGACCCCCATGCGTCTTCGCTGCTCGGGATCATCGAGCAGCGCAGCGATCTTGGAGGCCAGGTCGTCTTCGTGATTGGGCTCGGCGTACAACGCACCCTCGCCGGCGGAATAGCGATGCTCGCGCAGATCGTAGGCCACCACCGGGCGGCCGCAGGCCATGTACTCGAGCACCTTGTTCATGGTGGAGACGTCGTTCAGCGGATTGCGGGGATCCGGGCACACGCACACGTCGGCGGTGGCGAGGATCGTTTCGACCTCGGCGTCGGGGATCCGACCGGTGAAGTGCACACACGATTCCAGATCGAGCTTGCGCGTCAGCTCGCGCAGCTCGTCGAACGAGTCGCCCGAGCCGATCAGGATGAAACCGACATCGCGACGCCCCTGCTCGTGCACCAGAATTCGGGCGGCGCGCAACAGATGGTCCACGCCGTCCTGCGGCGCCATCACGCCCAGGTAGGCGACCAAATGCCGGCGCCCGTTCTTGAGCGCCGCGTCCACCGGCCGTACGGTGGCGAAGCGCTCGCGGCTCGGCCCGCTGCGCACCACGAACACGCGCGAATCGCTCATGCCTCCGCGCCCGATCGCCACCTGCCGGTAGGACTCGTTGGTGGAGATCACGATGTCGGCGGTGCGGAACTGTGCCCACTCGAGCAGAGAGAGCAACCGGTGCAGCAGCGATCCACGACGCTGCTCGCCGAAGCGCGCCAGATAGAGCTCGGGGCACAGGTCGTGGTGATCGAAGACGTAGCGTTTGCCGAACAGCTTGTAGAACGCGGCGATCGCCCAGAACGTGTCGGGCGGATTGGCGGCGTGGATCACGTCGAACCCATGCCGCGCCAGCACCGTCACCGACAGCCTCGCGGTCTGGAGCCAGCAGTAGAGGAACTCCCAGACATAGGAGAGCGCGCCTTGGGTGGGCGGCGGCGGCGGATAGCGCCAGATCGAGACACCTTCGATCTGCTCGTAGGGTTCGGTCCAGCGATCGCCCATCGGACAGATCGCCGCCACGCGAAATCCCGCGTCGCGAAGCGTGCGCAGCTCGAGCCACACGCGACGATCGAAGGGCAGCGGAAGGTTCTCCGAAAGGTGGAGAACGCTACCACGCGAGGCCATGGTACTCCCCGTGCGCGAGGCTCGCGGGATCGACGGCGTGCACCAGGTCCACCAGCGCCTGTCCGGGCTTCAGCATCGCGCCGACCTCGCGGTATTCGCGCGCGCCGTTGGCGACCACGATCACCTCGCTTGCTTCCACCACTTCCCGAATGCTGCCGCGGAGCCGCTCGGGAAGATAGGGGACCTCGTCCTCGACGAACCGCCGATTCGCGCCCAGCAACCGCTCGAGATCCAGGTGCGGATCGTGCAGGAGCATCGAGTAGCCCTTGCCCACCAGGGCTCCGATCACCCGGAGGATCGGGCTCTCGCGCAGGTCGTCGGTCCCGGCCTTGAACGACAGGCCGAGCACGCCGATCCGCCGGCGCTTCAGGCGCTCGACTAGGTGCACGGCTTCCTCGACGTGGCGATCGTTCGAACGAAGTATGCCTTGCACCACCGGCAGCTCGAGATCGCGCACCCGGGCTCGATGGTTCAACGCGCGCAGGTCCTTGGGCAGGCACGAGCCCCCGAACGCGAAGCCCGGCTTGAGGTAGCTGCGCCCGAGATTCAGGCGGGTGTCGCGGCAGAACAGCTCCATCACCGCGTGGCTGTCGATGCCTTCGCGCTTGCACAGGCGCCCGATTTCGTTCGCGAACGTCACTTTGAGCGCGTGATAGGCGTTGTTGACGTACTTGAGCAGCTCGGCGGTGCGGACCGGCGTCACCACGATCTCGCCGATCCCCTGATAGAGCGTTCGCAGCGCCTCGGCGCTGCGGGGATCGCGCGCGCCGATCACCGTCAGCTCGGCGCCGAAGAAGTCGGCCACCGCCGAGCCCTCGCGGAGGAACTCGGGGTTGTAGGCCACGCCGAAATCGGCGTCGGCCCTGAGCCCCGAGGCGCGCTCCAGCTCCGGCAGGATCTCGTCCTCGACGCTGCCCGGCAGCATGGTGCTGCGCATCACCACGGTGACGAATCGGCCGGCGGTGCGCAGCGCTCCGCCCACTTCCTGCGCCGCGCGCTTCACGTGTTCGAGCGACAGGCTGCCGTCCTCGGCGCTCGGGGTGCCGACGCACAGCAGCACCACGTCGGCGCCGGGCATGGCTTCGGCGATCGTCGTCGTGGCACGCAGCGCCCCGGACTTGCGGGCCTCGGCGATCATGGGCTCGAGACCGGTCTCGACGATCGGGCTCAGGCCGGCCTCGATGCGATCGACCTTGAACTCGTTGCTGTCCACGCCCACCACGCTTGCCCCGCGGCTCGCGAGACACGCGGAACACACCGAACCGACATAGCCCAGTCCCACCACCACGACGCGCATTCTGGATCTCCGTCGGTTGCCGGCTCAGCGTGAGTCGGGTGCGGCGCCCATCAGGTGCCACACCCGTACGCCTTCGAAGCGCCGGCTCTCCGCGCCCTGAAAGCGTTGATCGAGATAGCGCGGGAAGCGGCCGGAAGGGTCGAGATCCTCGCCTCGACTCCACACCACCCAGACGCCATGGGTGCCGGCCAGCGCTTCGTTCAGCTTCGCCTCCATGCGATCGCCCTCGCCCGCCCAGCCCAACCAGTAGCGCTGGATCGGAAGCGGCCCGCGATAGTAATAGAACAGCACGTCGTCCGCTCCGGCGGCGAGGATCTTCTCGCCCGGCCGCGCCTCGCTCCTGACCCTCGCGATCGCGCTACGCATGTCTTCCTTCCCGTAGCGCGGCACGAAGTACAGATGGTAGAGCGACACGCCCCAGGTGAGCGCGAGCCCCGCGCTCAGGATCGCGCGCAGGCGCGGCCGGGCGTCGGCGAGCGCCGCCGCCGCCAGCGCGAGCAGGAAGGGAAACGACACCGCGACGTAGCGCGGATGGAAGGTCTTGAAGTTCTGAATCGCTCCGTAAGTCACGAACAACGCCGGAGCGACCAGCGCGATCAGGGCGGCGATCCGCTCGCGGCGGCGGGCGGCGGCCCGCAGGGCGAGCACTCCGAGCGCGCCGAACAGCAGCGCCACCACCGCCAGCTCGGCCCGGTGCGCGCGCAGGGCGGCTCCCGACCCCAGCGTGCGGATCTCGCGAATCGAGGGGCCGAGCGTGTAGCCGACCGCGAACACGTGGAGCGTGAACGGATAGGCGGCGACCTGGAACGATGGCCCGCCCCGCAATGCCTCGGCGGGGCGCTCGCCCGCGCTCTGGGCGAGCCGCTTCCAGTCCCAGACCGAGGCCAGCCGCGGCAGCCACGGGTAGAGCACCACCAGCATCAGCAGCGCGACGCCGGCGAGCAGCAGCAGCCGTCGCCGGCGGTCGCCCCGCGTCCCCAGCCACCAGTAGAGCTGGAGCGGCGCCAGCAGCGCATAGGAGAAATTGGTGAGCAGCCCGGCGCTCGAAACGGCAAGGAAGCCGACCAGGGCGCGCGCGCTCAGCCGCTCGCGCAGCTCGAGCATCGCCACCGCGCCGAGCGCCACGCACGGCAGCAGCATCGAGTAGTTGCGCGCCTCCTGCGAGTACCAGACCAGGAACGGCGAGCCGGCCGCGAGCCACGCCGCCGGCACCGCGGCCGATCGTCCGAGCCAGCGTCCCGAGAGCCACGCGATCGCAGGGATGGTGACGGTGCCGAACACCGCCGACGGGAAGCGCAGCGCCCACTCGCCGTCCCCGGCGAGTCCGCCCCAGGCATGCAGCAGCAGGGTGTAGAGCGGGCCGTGCACGTTCTCGATCACGTGGGACCACGGCATGCGCGAGCCGATGTCGGCGGCGTACCAGGTGAAGACCTCGTCGATCCACAGGCTCGGGTGGCCGAGCCGGAAAAAGCGGAGCAGCGCCCCCACCAGAGCGGCGGCGACGATGTTCCAGATCACCGCCGAATCGGCGGCGGGGTCGGGCTCGGAGGAAGTGATTGCGGGATCTGGTGGGGTCGGTTCGAGGCGCGGGGGCCGCGTGGGCGCGTCCCTCAGTAAGCCCCGTCCCGCGAGAGTACGGCCGGTATCGTTCGAAGGAGGATCTTCACGTCCAATCCGAGGGATCGATGCTTGATGTACTCGAGGTCCAGGCGCATCCACTCGTTGAAGCCGATGCGGCTGCGCCCGCTGATCTGCCACAGACAGGTGAGGCCCGGCAACACGTCGAGCCGGTGGAGCTGCCACGGCTCGTACTGTGCCACTTCGTTGGGCAGCGGCGGTCTCGGGCCCACCAGGCTCATCTCGCCGCGCAACACGTTGAGGAATTGCGGAATCTCGTCGATGGAAGTGATGCGCAGGATGCGTCCGACCCGGGTAACACGCGGGTCGTTCATGATCTTGAAGATCGGACCCTCGGCCTCGTTCAGATGGGCGATGTGGTGACGGCCACGATCCGCGCCGTCCACCATCGAGCGCAGCTTCAGGAACGTGAAGGGCCTCCCGTTTCGTCCGATGCGCTTCGATCGGTAGAGCACCGGGCCCGGCGATTCGAGCTTGATCGCGATGATCGCGAGGAGCAGCAGCGGCGAGTTGGCCACCAGTGCGACGGTGGCGCCGATCACGTCGAGCAACCGCTTGCCGAAGCGCAGATACAAGCCGCGATCCTCGAGCGGGGCGGCCAGCACCGGCGGCGACGAGACCAGAGTGCCGCCGCCGGCGGAGGCCGAAACCGGCGGGGACCAGTGCGAGAGCGCGCTCACCGAGAGGCCATTCCCGTTGCCATTGCCGTTGAGCCCCAGGTGTGACTCGTGCCCGGGCGCGGCCGAGGCGCCCGCGAGCGTGGACGCTTGCGGAATCGAACCCACGCCCGACGAAACCGATTCCATTCCGGGTTCCATTCCGGGGACGGAAGTGACGCTGGCGGTCGTGGGGCGGAATCCCGGATCGCCTCCAACGCTGCTGACGGGCCGGGAGGTATTGCCGATGACGACAACGCTGGGGGTTGCGAAGCTGTCAGGGTGCATGATGCCGCTCTCGGTTGTTTCGCCCACCCAAAAAAGAAAAACCGGAAAACCTGGCGGGAGGTCTTCCGGGCTAAGGCACGAGCATGGTCCGCGTGGACTGGGTCCTGGACATATCGAGCACGAACAGCGGGGGAAACAGCAAGGTGTCAGATCCTCTGATGCTTGGCTGGCGACCGACCTCTCGGGGGCGGCCGAAGATGTTCGCTCGACCAACTACAACTCAAACCCAGTTATCAATTCGCGATGCGGGCCATCCTCCAGGTCGGCGATTGAGAGCGCGGGGCTCCGGGGACGGGAATCAGCCTATCAAGCCCATGACAGCGGAATCAAGACATTTGACGATCGGGGGTTGGATTGACGCGCCGGAGCGGGTCTCGATAGGATTTTGGGGTCGTGTCTCCTCGTCTTCTCCTCCCCCCTCGCCCCCCGGTTTCCCACCCGTGACGCCCCTGTTCGGACCCGGCAGTCCCGCGGCACCCGCCGAACCCGCCTTGAACGGGGAGATCCCGGCTTTTCTCGACCTCGGGGGCTGCCCACTCTACTCGGTCTACCACCCGGCTCGACCGGTGCCGGCGGCCGGAATCGCGGCTCTGATCGTGCCCGGCCTGGGCGTGGAGCAGCTCACCGGCTACCGCAGCGAAGTGGAGCTGGCCCGAGCGCTCGCCCGCCACGGAATCGCCACGATTCGCTTCCACCCACGTGGCCAGGGCGACTCCGGCGGCGACTCGGCGGATCTCACCCTGGGGAGCTTCGCCGACGACATCCGCGGGGTGCTCGCCGAGCTGCGCCGGAAGAGCGGCGCCCCGGAAGTCGTGGCGGTCGGGATCCGGCTCGGCGCGCTGGCGCTGGCACGGGTGGTCGCCGAGGGCGAGCGATTCAAGGCGCTCGCGCTGTGGGAACCGGTGGAAGCACCGTCCGACTACTTCCGCTCGCTCCTGCGCGGCGTGTTGTTCTCGCAGGTCGCCCAGGGGGAACGAGCGAGGCTCACGGTCGACGAAATGTTGAGCACGCTCGAGCGGGAGGGACGCGTCGACGTGCTCGGCTACTACCTGCACCGCGCGCTGGTTGCGAGTGCCGATCGGCCGTTGGCCGATCGGCTGGCGGGCTTTCGCGGGCCGGCGCTGATCGTCCAGATCGATCCGCGCCGCACGCTCGCCCGTTCCCATCAGGAGCTGGCGGAGACGCTGCGCGCCCGTGGCTGCGAGGTCGAGGTGCGCGAAGTGCGCGCCGACGTCGGCTGGCCTTTCCTTCAGAATCCGGCCTGGGAAAGCCCGGAGCTCGTGAACTTCACCACCGAGTGGATCCGTGCCCTGGGCTGAAACGGCGGAGGAACGCGAGCGCGCTCGCGCCGAGCAGCCGCGAATCGTGCGCGCGCCCGACGGCGACCTGGTCGCGATCGTGACCCCTCCCGCGCCGGGCGCGCCACCCGCGGGCCTGGCGGCGGTGCATCTCACACGCCCGCGCTCGCACCGTAACCGCGACTGGGTGCGGGGCGCCCGCTGGCTGGCCGCGCGGGGCTTCGCCGCCTGCCGCTTCGACTACCACGGGAACGGCGACAGCAGCGGGGTGAACGGCTTCCTTGATCCCTCGACACCCAATCAGTCGGATCTGATGGCGATCTTGCGTACACTGCGCGACTCCGGCATCGCCGAGCGCTTCGTGTTGACCGGGAGCTGCTTCGACGCGCGCACCGCCCTTTCGGCGATGCTGGCCGAGCCCGATTGGGTCCACGGCATTGCGTTCGTTTCGGCGCCGGTGATGTCGCTCGACACCATGCGCGAGTTGCGCAACTCGCGCGGCAAATGGGAAGGAGTCTGGCAGGCCATGCAGAACCGCGACAACTGGAAGCGCCTCGCCGATCCCGAATTGTGGAGAAACGTCGAGTCGCGGCTGCGCGGCCTCGGGCGATCGAGCGCCGAGCCCGGCGCCCCCTCGCAGGGCCCGGCGCTCGATCCCAATTTCGTGGGCGCGTTCGAGGCGCTGGCGCGCTCCACCACCCGCGCCCTGTTCCTCTACGGCGAAGCCGATCAGGAATTCCTCACCTTCCAGGGCGCGCTCGAACGACTGTGGCCGCGACTCGACGCCCGAACGCGCGAGCGGCTCGAGGTCGAGATCTGGCCGGGAAGCGTGCACGACGGCTTCAACCGCATGGATCGCCAGAAGGAGATCGTCGAGCGCGTGCTCCAGTGGGTGCTGGCGCTCCATCCCGCTGCGCGGGCGGTGGAGGCACGGTCATGAACTTCGAGTTCAGCGCCGAGCAGCGCGAACTCTACGATGCCACGCTCGAGTTCGCTCGCGAGCAGCTGAACCGCGACGTCGCCGCGCTCGACGCCGCCGACGGCTTCGATCGCGAGGCCTGGAAGCTGGCCGCCGAGTTCGGGTTGCTCGGGCTGCCCGTGCCGGTCGAATACGGCGGCCAGGGTCGCGACCTGCTCACCACCATCATCGCCATGGAAGCGCTGGGGAAGGGCTGCCGCGACAACGGCCTGGTGTTCAGCCTCAACGCTCAGATGTGGGCGTGCCAGATGCCGCTGGTGGCCTACGGCAGCGAGGCGCAGAAGCGCGAGTGGCTGCCGCGCCTGGTCTCGGGCCAGGCGATCGGCGCGCACGCCATCACCGAACCCAACGCGGGCTCCGACGTGTTCTCGCTGGCGGCGCGCGCGACCCGCGCGAGCGGATCGCAACCGGGCTACGTCCTCAACGGCACCAAAACCTTCAGCACCAACGCGCCGGTCGCCGACGTGGCGGTGGCGTTCGCCTATCTCGATCGCTCCGCGGAAGGGAAATCGAAGGCCCTGACGTCGTTCCTGGTGCCGCGCGGAACCAGGGGCCTCACCTTCGGCGAGCCGATCCACAAGATGGGGCTGCGCACCTCGCCGATGGGCGAGGTGATCTTCGACGAGTGTGTCGTGCCCGAGAGCGCGCGGCTCGGCCCGGAAGGCGCCGGCATGGCGGTGTTCAACTCGGCGATGGAATGGGAACGGGCCTGCATCTTCGCGGCGCACCTCGGCTCGATGGACCGGCTGCTCGACGACTGCGTGAAATACGCGAAGGCGCGGCGCCAGTTCGGCCAGCCGATCGCCAAGTTCGAATCGGTGGCCGACCGGCTCGCCGACATGAAGGTGGCGATCGACGCCGGCCGCTTCCTGCTCTATCGCGTCGGCTGGATGCAGGGCGAAGGCCGGAGCACGGTACTGGAGTCGGCGGTCGCCAAGCTGTTCGTGAGCGAGACCCACGTCCGCGCGGCACTCGACGCGCTGCAGCTCCACGGCGGCTACGGCTACATGCGCGAATTCCCGATCGAGCGCGAGGTGCGCGACGCGCTCTCGGGCACGCTCTACTCCGGCACCTCGGAGATGCAGCGCAAGATCATCGCCCGCTGCCTCGGGCTCTAGCCGGCCCATGACCGGTCGAGGCCGCGAACGCGCATGAGGAGGAATCTGGGCTCGCTGCTGCGCGATTCGGCCGCACGGCACGGCGGCCGCGACGCGGTGGTGCTGGAGGGCGCGAGCCTTTCCTACGCGGCACTCGCGTCGCAGGCGAATCGCATCGCACGATCGCTGCGCGGGCGTGGCGTGACCCGGGGCGATCGCGTCGGGCTGTGGCTCCACAAGTCGCACGCCGCGATCGCCGCGCTGTGGGGAGCGCTCGAGGCCGGCGCGGCCTACGTGCCGATCGATCCCGGGGCGCCACCGGCGCGGCTCGCCACCATCGCGCGCGACGCCGGACTCGCCGCGCTGGTCACGAGCCCGGACCGGCTCGCGGCCGCGGGCGAATCGGTGCGCGAGCTCGATTCCCTGCGCGGGCTGTGGGTGACGGGCGCCGCGCCGGCCACCGCGGCGAGCGCGACCCCGCGACTGATCGAGTGGCGCGAGCTGGAATCCGAATCCGACGCGCCGCTCGACGACCCTCCGGGCGCGGATGACCTCGCCTACATCCTCTACACGTCGGGCTCGACCGGCGTGCCCAAGGGCGTAGTGCACACCCACGCCAGCGCGCTGGCGTTCGTGGAGTGGGCGGCAGCCAGCTTCGAAATGAGCGAACGCGATCGCGTGTCGAATCACGCGCCGTTTCATTTCGACCTCTCGACCTTCGATCTGTTCGCCTCCGCGCTGGCGGGCGCCGCGGTCTTTCCGGTGCCGGCGCGCGCCGCCGCGTTCCCGGCGGCGATCGCGAATCTCTACGCCGGTTCGAGGCTCACCGTGATCTACGAGACGCCGAGCGCGCTCGCGCTGCTGTTGCGCCACGGGCAGATCGCGAGCCGCGATCTTTCGGCGCTGCGGGTGCTGCTGTTCGCGGGCGAGGTGATGCCGGTGCCGCTGCTCCGCCAGTGGATGGAGCTGGTGCCGCGCGCGCGCTTCGCCAACCTCTACGGACCGACCGAGACCAACGTCTGCACCTGGCACGAGGTGAAGTCGCCACCGCGCGACGATTCGCCGCTGCCGATCGGGGTGCCTTGCTCGGGCGATCAGGCATGGCTGCTCGACGACGAGCTGCGCGAGACGCCGCGCGGCGAGATCGGCGAGCTATGGGTGTCGGGGGCGAGCGTGATGCGCGGGTACTGGGGAGACGACGCGCGCACGCGGCAGACCCTGCGCGACCTCCCGCTCGACGGCCGCACGCGACGCGCCTATCGCACCGGCGACCGGGTGCGCTGGAACGACGACGGCGTGCTCATGTTTCATGGGCGGCGCGACCATCAGGTGAAGACCCGCGGCTATCGCGTCGAGCTGGCCGAGATCGAAGGCGCGCTCCATGCGCACGCTTTGGTGGCCGAAGCGGTGGTGCTGCCGATTCCCGATCCCGAGATCGGCAATCGCTTGAAGGCCGTGATCGTGCTGAAACACGATGCCGGGGCCGGAGCGGGTCCGTCCGCGGCCGCGCTGCGGGACCATTGCGCGCGCACCCTTCCCCGGTACATGGTTCCCGAGGAAATCGGCTTCCGAGAATCCCTGCCCCGCACCACGAGCGGCAAGGTGGATCGCGCCGCGCTCGCGGCCGGCGAGGCGACTGCACGAAAGGATGAGGCATGACCAGCCCGACCCCGACCGAATCCCGCATCCGCGACTTCCTGATCCAGGACGTCCTCTACGATCGCGAGCTGCGCGAGCTCTCGCTCGACGAGAACCTGATCGAGAAAGGCCTGCTGGATTCGCTCTCGATCCTCAAGGTCGTCACGTTCTGCGAAGAGAATTTCGAGGTGAAGATTCCCGATCAAGAAGTCGTGCCGGACAATCTCGAGTCGGTGCGGGCGATGGCGGCCCTGGTCGAACGCGTGCGCGGCGGAAAGCAGTGAGCGAGCCTGGGCGCGCTCCGGCCGAGGCCGGTCGCGGCACGATCTCGATCTGGATGGCGCTGCCCGCCTACAACGAGGAGCGCTCGCTGCCACAGCTGCTCGAGCGCTTCGTCACGCTCGCGCCGGTGCTGGCGGAACGCGGCGCGAAGCTGCGGGTGCTGGTGGTGGACGACGGCAGCACCGATGGCACCATCGCCGCCGCCGAGCGTTTCAAGGGACGGCTCGACCTGGAGGTCATTCCCCACGGCGTCAACCGCAATCTCGGCGCCGGGCTGCGCACCGGGCTCACCGGCGCGCTCCAGCGCTGCGCGCCCGATGACCTGATCGCGACCATGGACGCCGACAACACGCACGATCCCGCTCTGCTGCCGCGCATGTGGGAGACGCTCGAGCGCGAGCACGCCGACATCGTGATCGCCTCCCGCTACGTGGCCGGTGGCGACGAGGTCGGCCTGACCGCGCTCCGCAAGGTGCTGTCGCGGGGGGCCAGTTTCCTGCTGTCGGTGGTGGCTCGCGTGAAGGGTGCGCGGGACTACACCTGCGGCTATCGGCTCTATCGCGCTTCGATGCTCAAGCGCGCGTTCGCCGCGTGGGGCGATCGAATGATCGAGGAGGTCGGGTTCGTCTGCATGGCCGAGCTGCTGGTGAAGCTCGGGCGCGGCGGCGCGAAGGTGACCGAGGCGCCGCTGGTGTTGCGCTACGATCTCAAGGAGGGCGCGAGCAAGATGAAGATCATGAAGACCATTTCCCGGTACTTCGTGATGGCTCGAAGGGTGCGGTCCAATCCGATCCCCCGTATCGCCGGTTGAAGGAGGTCGCGATGGTTTCCCTGATGGCGTTGCTGCTCCCGATTCTGCTGTCGTCGGTCCTCGTGTTCATCGCCAGCTCGCTCATCCACATGTTTCTCAAGTATCACGGCGGCGACTATCGGATGCTTCCACGGCAGGACGAGGTCATGGAGGCGCTGCGGAAGTTCGAGATTCCGCCGGGCGACTACATGGTGCCGCGGGCCGGCAGCACGGAGGCCATGCGCACCCCCGAGTTCAAGGCCAAGCTCGAGAAGGGCCCGGTGATGGTGGCGACGGTGATGCCCAACGGCATGTTCCAAATGGGCAAGAGCATGACGCAATGGTTCCTGTTCTGCGTGCTGGTCGGCGTGTTCACGGCCTACATTGCGGGTCGCGCGCTGCCGCCTGGTGCGGCCTATCTGCGCGTGTTCCAGATCGCCGGCACGGTGGCGTTCGTCGCCTACTCGCTGGGCCAGTTCCCGAACTCGATCTGGTACCAGAAATCGTGGGCCACCACGCTCCGCCACACCTTCGACGGATTGATCTTCGGGATGCTGACCGGAGGAACGTTCGGCTGGCTGTGGCCGAAGTGAGCCGGCTCGATCGAGCGCCGCGCCCGCGGCGCTCGACTCAGTTCCTCGCCGCCACTCCCCGCGCCCTGAGGCTGCTGGTGCGCTGCCACTCGACGGTGCGGCGCAGGCCTTCCTCGAGCGTCACCTCGGGCACCCAGCGCAGGGCGCGCCGGGTCTTCTCGATGTTCACCACGCGACGACGAATGTTGTCCACGTCGCGGCGATCGCTATGCACGGGCTCGACCTTTGCGCCCACGAGCCGGATCAGGATCGCCGCCAGCTCGTTGACGCGCGTTTCGACGCCGGTGCCGACGTTGAACACCTCGCCGATCGAGCGATCCGAGGTCGCGGCGAGGAGCGTCGCCTCGACGGCGTCGTCGATGTAGGTGAAGTCGCGGGTCTGATTGCCGTCACCGTGGATCACGGGGGGCTTCCCCGCGAACAGCGAGTCGGCGAACTTGGCGACCACGCCGCAGTAGGGATTGTCGGGATCCTGGCCGGGGCCGAAGATGTTCGAATATCGCACCGCCGTCGTCGGCAGGCCGTACGACTCGTAGAACGCCATGCAGTAGTTCTCGCCCGCGAGCTTCGAGACCGAGTAGGGCGTCAGCAACGAAAGCCGATCGTCCTCGTTGATCGGAAGATATCGGGGATTGCCGTACACCGACGTCGACGACGTGTACACCACGCGCTTGGGCCCCGTCGCGCGCGCCGCCAGCAGCACGTTGAGAGTGCCACCAATGTTGGTCTCGTAGTCCTGGCGCGGGTCTTTCGTCGAGATGACGATGTTTCGCGCGGCGCAGTGGAACACCACCTCGGCCTCGCCCACGGCGTGCTCGACCAGCGGCAGATCGCAGACCGAGCCCTGATAGAACGTGAGCCCATCCGCGGGAAGATTCTCGCGCCGCCCGGTGAACAGATCGTCGAGCACCGTGACCTGCGCCCCGATCGCGATCAGGCGCCTGACCAGGGCGCTGCCGACGAAGCCCGCGCCGCCGGTCACCAGCACCCGCCGATCTTTCAGCGCGTTCATCGACTGGTCGCGAGGCGTCATTTCCGCCATCCCATGCGCAGATAGATCAACGGCCGGAGAATTCGCCAGCCGTCACGAAAGATCTTCATCTTGGTAGTGCCTCGGGAATGATAGCGCACGGTCACCGGCACTTCACGGACGCGGTAGCCGCAGCGCACTGCCTGGAACAACAGATAAGGCTCGAGCTCGTAGCGATCCAGCCAGCTTTGCTCGAGACGGATGCGCGGATCGTCGAGGATCGAGAGCCGAAATGCGCGAAAGCCGTTCGTTCCGTCGGTGCACGGGTAGCCGCTGGCGATGCGGAACAGTATCGGATAGATGCGCGTGAGCCAACGCCGCGACGGCGGGATGCCGGGCGTGGCCCCGCCCGGCAGCCAGCGCGAGCCCTGCACCAGGTCGGCTTCGTCGTCGAACAGCGGCTGGAGCACGCGCGGCAGCTCGTCGGGCTCGTGCTGATCGTCACCCGAGAGAATCGCCGCGTAGCGGAAGCCCTCCCCCTTCGCAGCCAGCAGCCCGGTACGAATTCCCGCGCCCACGCCACGATTGGCTGGATGCCGGATGACGCGCTCGGCGCCGGCTTCGCGGGCCTCGTCCGAGGTGCGATCGGT
>DATKAB010000114.1 GCA_035498555.1 Candidatus Sulfotelmatobacter sp. | reverse complement strand
GCAGCGCCTGCCGCCGTCGCCGACGAACGCGCAGCGATTGCCATCGCGTTTCGCGACCGCACGCCGAACGCGGGCTGGGATGTAGCGGGGGTTCGCTGAGGGGCGCGGAGCGCGCTTCGAAGGCCGCGATGTCGCGGCGAGCTTGCGCTTCTCCAGTTGCGCAACCAGCAGCTCGAGCCCGCGGCGGAGCACGGTGTCGAGGTCGCCGGCCGGGACTTGAGGGTCGAGCAGTTCCTGCGCTCGCCGCAGCAGATCGTGCGTGGGCCTGGTCATCGTGAGCTGCAGTGAATAGCGCTCGGTCCCAAGCGGCGCGACGCGGGGCGGTGGCATCGGCGGGGAGGTCGGTGGAGGGGTAGGTGAATCGGGCGTCGTACCCAGAACCTTCGGATCCGAACTCTCGAGATTCTCGAGAGGCTTCATCCGCTCTGGAGCGGGTGAAATGGACTCATCCATCGGCATGGGAACGGGTTGAGTGCCATTTGCAGAGTTCACAGGTTCCGCGCCGGCCTGCGCCACCACCACCACCCGGCTCGGCACGTCGGGACGAGGGAATCGGTCGGCGAGCAACTGCTCGATTTCCTTCCGCGTCTTGTGGATCGAGGCGCGAAGGAGAGAATTAGCCGTCACCGGAGTGAGGTAGGGCCTGAGCAGTCTCACGCCGGTGAGGTGGACCCGCCCGTCGGCAAGCAAGTCGAGGATGATCGGAAATCGCCTCGCGGCGCGTGCCGCCTGGATGCGCCGGTCGGCCTCATCTTCAGAGAAGCCGAGTTTCTCGATGCAGTAGACGTGCATCGAGGGAAACCCCGCCGCCGCGTAGAGGCGGCGTTTCTGAATCTCCGCGATCAGCGCCACGACCTCCGCGGTGCCGCGGCGGCCCACGGCGACTTGTTCAGAAAGGCGCTGGAGCAGCGCTCCATTTGAGACGTGCGTCAACGAGTGGCTCTTCACGTGAATCTCGCTCGGGGGCGAGTTTCACGGGGGCTGGCGACTCAGCGGAATTGTGATGCACGCACGTGCAATGCGATTCGACTCGTCCGCTCATCGCCCGTTGCCGGGTACAGTTTGATACTGCGACTCACCGCAGGGGCGCTCCCCGCCTGGACAAAGGCACAAGCGTCGTCCTGCCGTAGCTCTGGCGCGATGCACCGCACGCTTGGTTGCTGCGAACCCGCCTGACCGACCTGCGCGCCCGCGCCCGATGCGCTATGTTGCGAATCCGGCCGCCGCGGAGGACTGCCCCTGCCATCCCATGGCGATTTCACCGCAGATCGGCGCTTGATCGCGCTGACAGCGCTAGCGATACCCATTGGCGCCATGTGCGCGGTGGTGGCGACGGCGCTGCTCAAGCTGATCGCGCTATTCACCAACCTGTTCTATTTCCAGAGATGGTCGTTCCAGGCAGTGAGCCCGGCCTCACACCATCTCGGCCCCTGGGCGATCCTTCCGCCGATCGTCGGCGGGCTGATCATCGGGCTGATGGCCCGCCTCGGCTCCGATCGAATCCGCGGCCACGGGATCCCCGAAGCGCTCGAAGCGATCCTGATCGGCCGCGCCCGCATGGAGCCGAAGGTCGCGGTGCTGAAGCCGGTCTCATCGGCAATCTCGATCGGCTCGGGCGGACCATTCGGCGCCGAGGGCCCGATCATCATGACCGGCGGGGCGCTCGGCTCGATCATCGCCCAGGTGTTCCGCCTGAGTGCCGCCGAGCGAAAGGTACTGCTCGTGGCCGGCGCGGCGGGCGGCATGTCGGCGACCTTCGCAACCCCGATCGCCGCCGTGCTGCTGGCGGTCGAGCTGTTGCTCTTCGAGTGGAAGCCGCGCAGCTTCATTCCGGTCGCTCTGGCGAGCGGCGTCGCCGCGGCGCTCCGGCCGTTTCTGCTCGGCACCGGGCCGCTGTTCCCACTGTCGGCGCCCGCGACCTTCGGCCTCACGGCCCTCGCGGCCTGCGCCGTGGTCGGAGTGTGCACCGGTCTGGTCTCCGCGTGGCTCACCTGGGCGGTGTACGCCGCGGAAGATCTGTTCCAGCGCCTCCCGTTTCACTGGATGTGGTGGCCGGCGCTGGGAGGGCTCGCGATCGGCATCGGCGGTCTGATCGAGCCGCGCGCGCTCGGGGTCGGCTACGACGTCATCGCCGACGTTCTCGGCGGGAGGTTGCCGGCGGGCGCGCTTTCGCGGCTGCTGCTGGTCAAGGGGACGATCTGGAGCCTCGCGCTCGGCTCGGGCACGTCGGGCGGCGTGCTGGCGCCGCTCCTGATGATGGGAGCATCGGTCGGATCGCTGCTGAGCCCGCTCCTGCCGGCCGGCGGGCATGCGTTGTGGCCGCTGATCGGGCTCGCGGCGGTCCTCGCCGGCACCATGCGCTGCCCACTCACCGGCATCGTGTTCGCACTCGAGCTGAGCCAGCGCGTCGATGCGCTGCTGCCGATCCTGATCGCCTGCGCGGCGGCCTACGGCCTCACGGTGCTCATCATGCCGCGCTCGATTCTCACCGAGAAGGTCGCGCGTCGCGGACATCACCTGACGCGCGAATACAGCATCGACCCGCTCGAGGCCCTGCTCGTCAGGCAAATCGCGACCTCGCCCGCGGTGTCGGTTCCCGCGAGTCTTCCCATCACCGAGCTGGCGGCTCGCTACTTCGACGTGCGGCATGGCCGCCCGCACCAGGGCTATCCGGTGGTGGACGCGAACGGACGGCTGGTCGGCGTGGTGACGCGCAGCGAGCTGCTCGACCTGCCGCCGCCCGAGGAGCTCGATCGGATTCCGGTCGCGTCACTGCTCGGTCGTGCGCCGGTCGTCGCCTATCCCGACGAGACCTGCCGCGCGGCGGCCGACCGTATGGTGACCGAGGGCGTCGGCCGCCTGCCGGTGGTGAGCCGCGAGGCGCCGCACCAACTGGTCGGCATTCTGACGCGCAGCGACCTGCTCAAGGCGCGCGAACTCCATCTCGAGACCGAGCACCGCCGCGAGAGCATCATCAAGCTGCCGGGCGGCGATCTCTGGCAGCCGTTCAGCCGCGGGTAGCGCCCGAGCGGGGCGAGCGGGCGTTGCTTCGCTACGCTTTCCCGCCGCTGAACATGGCCGCGAACGGGCGGCCGTCGAACGCCGATTGCACCCGCCGGATCTTGCCGTTCACGATCTGCATCCACTCGGCGACGAAGGTGGTGGCGGGCGCCGGCGGGCCGGTTTCCAGTTCGAAGAACACCGCGGCCTGATCGCCCTCGCCGATCACGGCCTTGACCTCGAGCCGCTTCGTGATCCCGAGCAGGCCCTGAAACGTGTTCAGGTACTGGGTTGGGCCATGATAGGTCTCGAACAGGCCGACGAACTCGAGATCGTCGGCGAGCAGACTGCGCATGGTGTTGAAGTCGCGCTTCGCGACCGCATCGTAATAACGCTTTGCCACGTCGCCGGAAGTGGACATGGCCCCTCCTGTTTGAGAGCCCGAGTGGCTCCCGGCGGCCGGAGCGACCGCCGGGACTCACGAGCATCCTAGCTCTGCTTGCCGGCCCAGGTCGGGAATCCCTTGCCGGTCTCGAGCAGCGTCTTGAGGCCCGACAGCACCCGCGGCCAGCCCGCGGTGATGCCCTTTTCCATGTCGGAGCCCGGCTCGAGCTGATCGTGCGTCACCGTGAGCTGCACCATGTTCTCGATCGGCTTCAACTCGAAGGTGACGCGCGAGTGAGCGTCGGCGTTCTTCTCGTCCTCGAGATACGCCCAGGTGATCACCAGGCGCCGCGGCGGGTCGCTCTCGACCACCTTGCCGACCAGCTGCACCTCGCCGTCGAGCTTCCGGTGCTCCCACTTCGAGCCCGGCTTCCAGTCCGACACGTTGTCGCGATTCCAGTACTCGCGCGTGAACTCCGGTTTGAGAAGCGCATCCCAGATCTTCTGCGCCGGGGCCAGGATGTAGGTGACGTAAACGAACGCGGTCTTCGTCATGAGCGGAGTCCTCTCCATGCTAGTCATGAGCCTCTCCTTCGAGTCGAAGCTTCAGGTCGCCGAGCGCCTTGAGACTGCGGCGCTCGAACTTCTTCACCCAACGGTCGTAGATCTCGTGAATCGGCACCGGATTCAAGAAGTGGAGCTTCTCGCGCCCGCGCCACCGCGTGCTGACGAGATTCGCGTCTTCCAGCAGGTTCAGGTGCTGCGTCACCCCCTGCCGGGACATCTTCATGTCCTGGCACAGCTCACCCAGGGTGAGACCGTTGCTCGCGAACAGGCGATCGAGCAGCTTGCGCCGGCCGGAATCCGAAAGTGCCTTGAAGACCTTGTCCATAGTGAGTGCCTGCGCTCTATTATGCAAGTAAATGATTGCATGTCAAGGCGAGCGTTCGCCCGCGGTCCCTCGAGCGTAAGAAGAGGTGGGCGGGGGCGGCATGGGCACCTGCCCGAACAAGTTCGCCCGGGTGCAGCGGGCGAAGCGGATGGCGAGCGGCGACCGAATCGCGGGGAAGGGGGGCGATCGGTCGCCGTCGCGTTGGCAGCGGGAGCTACCTCCCGCTCGCGCTGAACGCTGCCCAGTAGAAGGGATGCGTCGAGCGCTTGCGGGCACGGCGCGCGTCGAGCATGGCGCGGTCGGCGGCGCGAATCGCGGCGGTTGCGTCGGCGTGCTGGCGGAGCCGCGCGTCGTAGAGCGCGTGCATCCATTCGCCGGTGTCTTCGTCGCCGAGCGCCCAGGCGCTGGCGATCACGGTGCGCGCGCCGGCCAGCGCGAACGCACGGCGCATGCCGAGCCGGCCCTCGTGCGACCAGGCATCGCCTGCGCCGGAATGACACGCCGACAGCACCACCCAGTCGGTGCCGGCGAGATCGAGCGTCGCGAC
>DATKAB010000113.1 GCA_035498555.1 Candidatus Sulfotelmatobacter sp. | reverse complement strand
GTGTGGCGCTTTTTCGAGCCGTCGAGCCTGCGCTAGACTGCGCGGCTCGTTCCCGGCCACCGCCTTCCGCAGACGCGAGGTATCTGGGCTCGCATGTCCACGCTCGATCCACGCCGTTCGCTCCAGGAGATGATGCTCGCGCTCCAGGCCTTCTGGGGCGCGCGCGGTTGTGTGCTGGCGCAGCCCTATCCTTCCGAAGTGGGCGCGGGCACCTTCAACCCCGCCACGTTTCTGCGCTCGCTGGGCCCCGAGCCGTGGAAGGTCGGATACGTCGAGCCCTCGCGGCGGCCGAAGGACGGCCGCTAT
The DNA here is from genome assembly GCA_035498555.1 of Candidatus Sulfotelmatobacter sp. Lineage (NCBI taxonomy): Bacteria > Pseudomonadati > Acidobacteriota > Terriglobia > Terriglobales > Candidatus Korobacteraceae > Candidatus Sulfotelmatobacter > Candidatus Sulfotelmatobacter sp. Next base: position 21,626 of record DATKAB010000113.1, on the reverse strand, counting down.
GGAGAGAACCCGAATCGCTTCCAGCAGTTCTACCAGTATCAGGTGCTGCTCAAGCCCTCGCCGCCCGACGTCGTCGACCTCTATTTCGAGTCCTTGCGCGCGATGGGCGTGGAACCGCGCGAACACGACCTGCGTTTGATCGAAGACGACTGGGAATCGCCCACGCTCGGCGCCGCCGGGCTGGGCTGGCAGGTGCTGCTCGACGGCACCGAGATCTCGCAGTTCACCTACTTCCAGCAATGCGGTGGTCTCGAGCTGCCACTGATCTCGGCCGAGCTGACCTACGGGCTCGATCGCATCGGCATGGCGATCCAGGGCAAGTCGCGGGTCCAGGACCTGGTGTGGGCGCCGGGCGTCCGCGAAGCGCACGGCGGGGCCACGACGCGCGACGTCACCTGGGGCGATCTGTGGCTCCAGAACGAGCGCGAATTCTCCCGCTACAACTTCGAGGAAGCCGACGTCGCCGCCCTGTTCGAGATGTTCAAGCAATGGGAGAAAGACGCTCTGCGCTTGCTGGACCTCGGGCTGGTGATGCCGGGCTACGACGCGGTGATCAAGTGCTCGCACCTGTTCAATCTGCTTGACGCCCGCGGCGCGATCTCGGTGAGCGAGCGCGTCGGCTACATCGGCCGCGTGCGCAAGCTGGCGCGGCGATCGGCGACTTCCTGGCTCGATCAGCGTGAGTCCCTGGGTTTTCCGCTGATCACCGATCCGGCCGAGCGCGCGAAGTGGGTGAAGCCGCGCGAGCCGCAGGCGCAGGCGTGAGTCGCGACCTGCTGTTCGAGATCGGCGTCGAGGAGCTGCCGGCCTCGTACGTCTATGCCGAGGGCGGCGAAAGTGGTGCCGCGCCGCAGCTCGCGCAGCAGATGGAGTCGAGCCTTCGCGACGCCAGCCTGTGGGTCGAGGGCGAGACCGCGGTGCAGGTCTGGGCGACCCCGCGGCGGCTCGCGGCTTCTGCCTCGCGTCTCGCCGAACGCCAGCCCGATCGCGACGAGGCGACGCAGGGGCCGTCGGTCAAGGCCGCCTACGACGCCGAGGGCAAGCCCACCAAAGCCCTGCTCGGCTTCTGCCAGGGAAAAGGAGTGGAGGTCTCGCAGGTGCGTCGCGTCCCGACCCCCAAGGGAGAGTACGTCGAGGTGACGATTCACCGGCCCGGCAAACCGGCCGCCGAGGTCCTGCCGCCGTTGCTCGCGACGGTTGCCGGAAAGCTCTCGTTCCCGAAGACCATGCGCTGGCTGGACGACGATACGCGCTTCGCACGCCCGGTCCGCTGGTTGGTGGCGCTGCTCGGCACCGAGGTGCTGCCGGTTCGCGCGTTCGGCCTGAGCGCGGGACGCGCGTCGCAGGGCCATCGCACGCTGGCGCCCGGTGCCGTCGAGATCCCGCAGGCGTCCGACTACCTCGCGGCGCTGGCGGCGCGCGCGGTGATCGCCGACCACCGTCATCGCGAGGAGGAGATTCGCCGCCAGCTCGAGCGCGAGGCCGGCCGCGCCGGCGGACGCGCGGTGTCGGACCCCGAGCTGATCGAGATCAACAATTTCCTGGTCGAGACGCCGACCGGCTTCGTGGGCGGCTTCGATGCGCACTACCTCGATCTGCCGCGCGAGGTGATCGTGATGGCGCTGCGCGAGCATCAGCGCTTCTTCGCGGTCGAGGACGCGGCCGGCCGCCTGCTCCCGAATTTCGTCGCCTTCCGGAATGGCGACGATCGCAATCTCGCCGGCATCCGCAGGGGCAACGAGGGCGTGCTGGTGGCGCGGCTCGAAGACGCGAAGTTCTACTGGGAGACCGATCTCAAGCACCCACCGGCGTCGCGAATCGAAGCGCTCGGCTCGGTGGTGTGGATGGAGGGCCTCGGCACGCTGCGCGAGAAGGCGGCGCGCCTGGAGACCCTGGGTTTCTGGCTGGCCGCCGAGCTGGCGCCCGACACGCGCGAGGACGTGCTGCGCGCGGCACTGCTGTGCAAGACCGATCTCCTGTCCGAAATGATCGGCAGCGGGAAGGAATACGCCTCGCTCGAGGGCATCATGGGCGGCCACTACGCGCGGCGCGCGGGCGAGCGCGAATCCGTGGCGCGCGCCATCGCCGAGCACTATCGGCCGCGCGGCCCCGCCGACGCGCTGCCCTCCACCGACGCGGCCGCCGTGCTCGCGCTGGCCGACAAGATCGACCACGTCTCGGGCGCGTTCGTGGCCGGCAAGGTGCCGAGCGGGAGCGAAGATCCCTTCGCGGTGCGGCGCGCGGCCAATGGAACCGTGCGCATCTTGATCGAGCAGAAGCGGCACCTGAACCTCCATCGTGCCTCGATGCAGGGCACGGCGCCGTTCTTCGCCGCCGATCCCGAGCTGCCGCACGCGCAGATCATGAAACAGCTCGGCGAATTCTGGCGCGGTCGCGTAGCCGGCCTGGTGGGCGTCCCGGGCGAGAGCGAGTCGTTCGCGCCCGACACCGTCGACGCGGCCATGGAGGCGCGCTCGGCCGGGCGGCCCGGCTGGGCCGATCCCTACGATTGCCTGCTGCGCACGCGCGTGCTTCACGGCTTTCGCGGCGACGCGCGCTTTCAGCCGCTGGTGATCCTGTTCAAGCGCGTTGCCAACATCCTGGCCAAGGCGACCGAGACGCTGCCGCCCGCCCTCGACCGCGAGCGGCTCACCGAAAGGGTCGAGCGCGAGCTGGCCGAGGCTCTCGATCGCGCCCGAACCCGCACCGAGCCGTTCTGGGAGCAACGCCGGTACGCCGAGATCCTGCCCGCCTTCCTCGGCATGGAGCACGCGATTCACGCATTCTTCGACGGCGTGATGGTGAACGTGGACGACCTGCCGCTGCGTCTCAATCGCCTGAAGCTGCTCGCCGAGGTGCGGGAGCTGTTCGTGCGGGGATGGGATCTGTCGCGCGTGGTGGTGGAAGGCGAGAAGGCCGCGAACTAACCGGAGGATTTCGCCGAGCGCGCCGCCGGTCTCACCGAAGCCGCTACGGCACCGCGACCCCGAGCCGCGTCAGCTCGTCGGCCATCTGGCGCCGCGTCTTCTCGTCCGGCTTGGTGGCGAGAAACGAGTTCCAGTCCTCCTTCGCGCCCTCGTGGTCACCCTGCCGGGCGCGCAATTCGGCGCGCAGCATGAGCGCCGGAGCGAGCGTCGGCTCGAGCACCAGCGCCTTCGCCACCGAATCGCCGGCCGCGTCGAGATGGCCGAGCTTCAGCTCGGCGAGCGCCGCGTTCTTGAAGAGCATCGCCTGCGCCGGAAAACGCTCGATGCCCCGGCGCAGCTCGGCGAGCGCTTCGTCGGGCCGTCCCGCGAGCGTCAGGGCGAACCCGAGGTTGTTGATCACCGTCGCGCTCGAGTCGATGGCCTGCGCCTGGCGCAGGAACCCGACCGCTCCTTCCCAGTGCTCCGAGTCGATCTCGACGTCGGCGAGGTTCACGTAGAGGCCCGACTCCAGATCGGCCCGGTGCTGGCGGCGCGCGAGCTCCAGCGCCTCGAAGTAGAGCGACTCGGCGCCGGCCGTGTTGCCGAGCAAGCGGTAGATCGTGCCGAGATTCATGCGCGCCGCCGAATTGGGCGCGTCGCGCCGCAGGGCGGTCTCGAAGTAGCCGCGCGCGTCGCTCAGGCGCCCCGCCTGCAGCGCGCGCAGCCCCTGGTTGTTGAGCCGCGCGGCCTCTTCAGCCGCGCGCGCCGAACGGAATCGTGTGTAGGCCACCTGTCCGGCCAGCAGCGCGAAGCCGATCAGGGCGATCAGCAGCTCGACGCGCAGGCCCAGAACGCGGCGCCGGCTTCGAGGCGGTGCCGGCGCTGGCGCCGGCGGTCGGGGCGAGACGTGCTCGGCCTCGAGCTCTTCGGTGGCGGTGCGTGCCAGCGCCGGGAGCGAGCCGGGGCCGGAGACCGCCGGTGCGTCCGTCGCGACCCGCACCGTGGGGCGGTTCTCGAATTCCGGATCGAGCGTTGCGGGGTCGGCCGCCGCGTCCCGCACCGGAGTGCCGCACAGGGCCGCGAGCTCGCGGTGGGCCGCCTCGCTCGACGGCCGCGCGGCCGGATCGCGCGCGAGCATGCGATGCACCAGCTCCACCGCGGCGCCCGGCGTGTCGGCACGATGCTCGTTCAGCCGCCCCGGCTCGGTGTTCGCGATCGCGTACATCATCGCGAGCGAGTTGTCGGACCGCCACGGGGTCTCGCCCGCCAGCATCTCGAACAACACGACGCCGAGCGCGAACACGTCGGCGGGCGCGTCGGATTCGCCGCGCACCGCTTCGGGTCCCATGTACGAGGCGGTGCCCAGCGTCGTGCCGGTGGTGGTGAGCCGCGTCAGCTGCGACGCGCGCGCCAGCCCGAAGTCGGTGATCTTGATGGCGCCGTGTTCCGAGAACATCAGGTTCTCGGGCTTGATGTCGCGGTGCACGACGCCGCGCCGGTGCGCGAAGGCGAGCGCGCCGGCGACGTCGCGCGCGATCGCGAGCGCCTCGTGCACCGCGAGCGGGCCGGCCCCCATGCGGTGGCGCAGCGTCCGCCCGCTCAGCAGCTCCATCGCGATGAACGGCCGTGGGCCTTCGCGCTCGAACGCGTAGAGCGTCGCGATGTGAGGATGGTTGAGCGCGGCGGCGGAGCGCGCCTCGCGCTCGAAACGCCGCACGGTCTCTTCGTCGCCCACGAGGCCGGGCGCGATGAATTTGAGCGCCACCGGGCGGCCCAGCGTCAGATCGACGCCCGCGTACACCTCGCCCATGCCGCCGCGACCCAGCAGTCGCTCGACTCGGTAGTGAGAGACCCGGGTGTTTTCCATCGGCGGCAGCAAGCTAGCAGCGGCGTCACGCGCTCACAACACGCGGGCCGGGCGGCGCGGCTAGGGAGAGCGGGTCAGCGCCAGCGCCTGCTCGTACTCGGACGCGGCGCGATCCATCAGGCCGATCGCCTGGTACACGTTGCCGAGCGCCTCGTGCGGCGCGGGCGAGGAGGGGGCGACGCGCGCCAGCGCCTCGAAGTGCCCGGCGGCGTCCTGGTACAGGCCGCGGCCGTACAGATACGAACCGGAGAGGAAGTGGGTCGCCGCATGGTCCGGACCGCCCGCGCTCTGCTCGATCTGGCGCAGATCGGCGTCCACACCCTGCGCGAGCTCGGCCGACACCACGTGGAACACGGTTTCCTCGGTGCGCAGTTTGCCGGCGTCCGAGAACGCCTCGAGCCGCCAGCCGCAGTCGGCGTCGCGCGCGAGCGGCGCGGCGTCGGCCGGATACGCCAGCGTCGTGCCGGAGGTCTCGCGCGAGAAGGTCGGGCCCGAGGGCTGCGACACCGTCACGCGATAGCGGGTCGCGCCCGACACCGCGCGCCACGAGAACCCGGGCCGTTCGCTCGTCACGTCGGTCCTGCGCGGCGCGAGCTGGCTTGGCGGCTGCTCGTCGGGGCCCCGCATGCTGGTTTGGGCGACGAGTCCGGTCTGCAGCGATCCGCGCGTGACGTAGCGCGAGACACTGGCGTAGACGCCGGCCGGGAGCGTCGCGCCCGGGCCGACCGAGGTGCGATTGTTGACGCGGCCGCCGATCGTCACGCTGCTCTTCTCACCCAGCTCGATCACATTGCCGTCGGAGAAGTAGAGCGTCGCCGAGCCGCCGGCGCCCACGCTCACCTTGTCGCCGCGCTCGAGCTCGCGTCCGAACCCGGCGCGCGCGGGCGCTCCACCCTTGCTCCCCGTCACTTCGACCTTGCCCTGCACCGCGGCGAGGATCGCGAACGGTTCCGCCCATGCGGGTGCGGCGGAGGCCAGCGCGAACGCGATGAGTGCGGCGAATCCGATGCGTGAATTCATGGCCGGATAGTAGGTGCGACTCGGCCTCAGGGCAATCCCCATGATCGTTGACGCCTCCGATGGCCGCGGCTATGGTGCCCGCGCCCCGGTCCCAACCCTCTGGGACAAGCTCTGCCGCGGAGGCCTGAATGGCGCTGAAGGAAAAGGCCGAGATCGTCGAGGCCGACGGTCTGCGCCGCATCGTCACCCGCATCGCGCACGAGATCGTCGAACGCAACAAGGGCGTCGAGGAACTCGTGCTGGTGGGCATCCGCCGCCGTGGAGTGCCGCTCGCCCATCGCATTGCGCGCAAGATCCAGGAGTTCGAGGGCGGTGCGCCCGCCCTCGGGAGCCTCGACATCACCCTCTACCGCGACGATCTCTCGACCGTCGCGCATCAGCCCGTGGTGGGCACCACCGAGATCCCGGTCGACATCCAGGGCAAGGTGGTGGTGCTGGTGGACGACGTGCTCTACACCGGTCGGACGGTGCGCGCGGCGATGGACGCGCTGATCGACTTCGGGCGCCCGCGAGCGATCCAGCTGGCCGTGGTGATCGATCGCGGCCACCGCGAGCTGCCGATTCGCGCCGATTACGTGGGCAAGAACGTGCCGACTTCGAAGAAGGAAGTGATCGGCGTCAAGCTGCTCGAGATCGACGGCGTGGACAGCGTCGTCATCAAGGAGATGGAGGACTGATTCGGCGCGGGAGGGGCCGCCCCCGCTGCCCAACGGTACGCGCCCATGGCCCATCGCGCTGAGCAACGCGTTTCCGACCTGCGGCTGGCCGACCTGCAGGAAACCTGGCGGCTGCTGACGCCCGAAGAGCGCCAGGAAGCCTTCGCCGAACTGACGCGCGACGAAGCCGAAGACTTCTTCCTCGATCTCTCGGCCCGCGATCAGCACGAGCTGGTCGCCGGATTGCCCGCCGCCGAACGGCGCTCGTGGCTGCGACTGCTGCCGCCCGACGACGCCGCCGACGTGATCCAGGAGGCCGACGTCGAGGAACGCGAGAGCCTGCTCGCGCTGCTGGACGAAGCCACGCTCAAGGAAGTGCGTGCCCTGCTCGCCTACGCCGAGGACGACGCGGGCGGGCTGATGAATCCACGCTACCTTCGAGTCCGCCCCGACGTGAGCGTGGACGAGGCGTTCGGCTACGTGCGCAAACAGGCGCGCGACGCGATCTCGCACGTCTCGTACGTCTACGTGATCGACGCCGACCAGAAGCTGGTCGGCGTGGTTTCGCTTCGCGAACTCTTCGCCGCTACTCCGGACAAGACGGTTCGCGACGTGATGACCACCGATCTGGTAACGGCCGGCGAAGACCTCGACCAGGAGGCGCTGTCGAGGCTGTTCGCGAGGAGCGACCTGTCGGCGATCCCGGTGGTGGACCAGCAGGGCCACATCAAGGGAGTGGTCACGATCGACGATATCGTCGATGTGTTGCAGGAAGAGGCCACCGAGGACATCCAGAAGATCGGCGGTACCGAAGCGCTCGACGCTCCCTATCTGCAGGTGGGCCTGCCGCAGATGGTGCGGAAGCGCGTGGGCTGGCTCGCCGGATTGTTCGTGAGCGAAATGCTCACCACCACCGCGATGAGCCGGTTCGAAGCCGAGATCGAACGCGCGGTGGTGCTGGCGGTGTTCATTCCGCTCATCATCTCGAGCGGCGGCAATTCCGGCTCGCAGGCCTCGACCCTGGTGATCCGCGCGCTCGCGCTCGGCGAGCTGAAATTGATGGACTGGTGGCGGGTCGTGCGGCGCGAGCTGGCCTCGGGTCTCGCGATGGGCGCGATCCTCGGCGCGATCGGTTTCACGCGCGTCGAGATCTGGCAGGCGCTGTTCCACAGCTACGGCAGCCATCACCTGCTGGTGGCATCCACGATCGCGGCCAGCGTGATCGGCGTGGTGACCTGGGGAACGCTGGCGGGTTCCATGCTGCCGTTCGTGCTGCGCCGCGCGGGGCTCGATCCGGCCAGCGCTTCTGCGCCATTCGTCGCCACGCTGGTGGACGTCACCGGCATCGTCATCTACTTCTCGGTGGCGAGCATGATTCTGCGCGGCACCCTGCTCTGATCGCGCCACACGCTCCGGCGCGCCCTCACTTTTCCCGTGACTCGCTCGCTGGAATTGGGCATTCTGCCGCGCGATTTCCATCCACCATTCCCATCGATCTGGAGACCACCCGATGCGCTGGACACGGCGGACGGCCCTCGCCACCCCATGGCTCGCGACGCTCGCGACCCTGGCCTCGCTCTCGTGCATGACCGCGTCGAACTCGGGCAAGAGCGCGGCGATGACGCAGGAGCAGAAGGTGGCGCGCGGGAAGTACCTGGTGATGACCAACGCCTGCAGCGACTGCCACACTCCCGGCACGCTCTATGGCTCCGCCGACACCACGCGCTGGCTGTCCGGCACCGATCTCGGCTGGGTCGGACCCTGGGGCGTGGTGCACGCGGCGAATCTGACGCCCGACCCCGAGACCGGGCTCGGGACCTGGACCGAGGATCAGATCGTGGCGGCGCTCAGGACCGGAAGCCGTCCCGATGGCCGTCCCCTCGCCCCGATCATGCCGTGGCAGAGCTTCGCCAACTTCACGGACGAGGATGCGCACGCGATCGCCGTGTACCTGATGAGCATTCCGGCGGTGAAACACCAGGTGCCGCCCGTGATTCCCCCGGGCGCCAGGATGACCGGCCCGCTGGTGATCTTCCCGCCGCCATCCGCGTGGGACGCGATGAATCTCCCCAAGCCCCCGGGCGAGCCGGCCTCGACCCGGAAGTAGCGCCCCGGCTCGGGCCGCGATTCCAGGCGCCGCACTCGAGCGGGCGCGCCGCGGTTCGTTTTGCCTCGCTGATCGATGATCGAAGACATCGATCAACTTCTTTCTTTCCTTGGGGTCTGGCGGGTCGGTCGGCTAGCGTGGAGCGCGCAGTTGAAAATCGTGCCCCAAGGTTCGCGGTCGAACGAAAGGAGCGAGGAAGATGAGAATGGCCAGACCCCTGTGTTCTCTGCTGCTGGTCATACTCGTTGCCGTGGTCGCGCTGATCGGCGCGGGCCGGGCCAGCACACGCGCCCGCCATCACGCGGTCGCGCCTTCCGCCGCTTCCACCACCACAACCGCCGCCGTCAAGGCTGTGCTGCCGGCTCCCTCGAGCCGGGCCCCCGTCCAGGTCGCCGCGGTCGTGACCGCGAAGCCGATGGAAGCCGGGATGCGCGCCTATCTCGATCCCGAGACCGGCACGATCGGCGCGCCGGCGCCCGGGCAGAACATTCCGCCGAGTTCCGCGACCACCGACGAGCCGACGCTGCACGAGGTGACGCTGCCGGACGGCTCGGTGATGGTGGATCTGCAGGGCACACTGCAGGACTACATGATTCTCCAGATCGATGCGAAGGGCCGCAAGGTCATGCGCTGCGTCCCCAACCCGACCGAGGCGCTGAAGTCGACGCCGGCCCCGGCCGAGCCGGCGAAGGAGTGACGCCATGACCCTGAGCCATCGCATCCGCAGGGCGGCGCTCGTGCCGCTGCTCGGGCTGTTGACGCTCGCCTTCGGCGCCGTGCTCGCCCATGCCGCGAGCATCGTCATCATCAACAACAACGCGCCCGGCGTGGGGTTCAACGATCCGACTCCCGCCGCGGCCGCGCCGGGCAATCCCGGCCTCACGCTCGGAGATCAACGCCTCTACATCTTCAACTACGCCGCCGCCATCTGGGGGGCGCTGCTGCCCGACGCGGTCGAGATCGACGTGAGGGCGCAGTTCAGCGCCCTGAGCTGCACCGCCACCAGCGCCACGCTGGGCAGCACCGGCGCCACGACGATCCATCGCGACTTCGCCGGAGCTCTCTATGCCGGCACGTGGTACGTGCAGTCGCTCGCCAACAAACTGGCCGGCACCGATCTGTCGGCGGCAAACCCTGACATGAACACGACCTTCAACTCGGCGCTCGATGCGGGCAGCGCGACCTGCCTGGGCGGACTCCGCTGGTACTACGGCACGGACGGCAACGAAGGCGTCAACGTTGAGCTGCTGCCGGTGGTGGTGCACGAACTGGCGCACGGGCTCGGCTTCGCGACCTCGACCAACGGCACGTCGGGCAACTACAGCAGCGGCTTCCCCAGCATCTACGACCGCTTCCTGCGCGACAACGCCACCGGCAATCACTGGTCGGACCCGGCCGAAACGGCTGCGCAGCGTGCCGCCTCGGCGATCAGCGTCAATGGTCTCAGCTGGGATGGTCCGGCGGTGTTCTCGTTCGCCTCCAGCTTCCTTGCGCACCGGCCGCGCTTCCACGTCAACGCGCCGGCGGGGATCGCGGGTTACTACAACATCGGCACCGCGTCGTTCGGTCCGTCGCTCACGGCCGGTGGTCTCACCGGCGACGTGGTCTTGGCGGACGACGACACGGTGCCGGATCCCAACGACGCCTGCGAAGCGATCGTCAACGGCGCGGCGCTCGTCGGGAAGGTCGCGCTGATCGACCGTGGCACCTGCACGTTCGTGTCGAAGGCGCTGGCGGCGCAGGGCCAGGGCGCGATCGCGGTCCTCATCGTCAACAATGCCGCGGGCTCGGCCCCGGCGATGGGCGGCTCCGATCCGACCGTCACGATTCCGGTGATCTCGGTGTCGCAGAGCGACGGCGCCATCATCAAGGCCCAGCTCGGCGCGGGCGTGAACGTCACCATGGATCTGGATCCAGTGCTGCTGGCGGGTGCCGACGATTCGGGCCGGCCGCTGATGTACGCACCCAATCCCTTCCAGGGCGGATCGTCGGTGTCGCACTGGGACGTGAGCGTGACCCCCAACGCGCTCATGGAGCCGGCCATCAATCAGGATCTGCACAACTCGGTCGACATGACCTATCCGCACTTCGACGACATCGGCTGGTTCCCGCACATCGTCGCCACCACGCTCTCGATGTTCACCGCCGCCGGTCGCAGCGATGGCATCCTGCTGCGCTGGCAGTTCGGCGATCTGACCGACATTGGCGCGGTGACCGTGCAGCGGGCGGCTTCCTCCGATGGACCGTGGGCGCCGATTTCAACCGAGTCCCATGTCGAAGCCGGCGTCACCATGGCGCTCGACACCGAGGCCGCGGCGGCGACCACCTACTTCTACCGCCTGCGCGTGATGGATCGCTCCGGCGCGGTGCAGACTCTGGGACTTGCCAGTGCCCAGCGGCTCGCGCTGCCGTCGGCGGGCGTGTTCCTGTCGGCTCCTTCGCCGAATCCCACCAGCCGCGCCGCTTCCGTGACGTTCCGCATCGATCGGCCCGAGTTCGTGCGCCTTTCGATCGTGGATCTGAGCGGCCGGAAGGTCGCCACGCTGCATGAGGGCATGCTGCTGGCCGGCGAGTACACACGCACCTGGGATGCCCAGGCGAATGGTTCTCAGAAAGCCGCGCCGGGCGTGTACTTCGTTTCGCTGCGGACTTCTCGCGGCGTTCAGACTCAGCGACTCGCTCTCGCCAACTGACGCGACGCACTTCCGCCGCACGCGCGCGCCGGGGCCTTCGGGACCCGGCGCGCGGCCGTTTCGGGCTAGAATGCCGCGTCGATGAAGCGCTACCCATGGAAGACGCTGGTCGCGCTCACCGCGGCCACGGTGCTGACCGCGCCGCTGGTGCTTCCCTACGGTCTCGCGCTGCAGGCGATCGCCGCCGCTCCGCAGCCGCCGCAGGCCCAGACATTCACCCAGCTCGCGTTCGCCGAGATGCTGCGCAATCTCATCATGGCGGCGCCCACCATCGCGCTCGGCCTCCTGGTCGCCGGCCGGATCGGTCTCGGCGCTCCCTATCTCGAGAGCTGGCTGGATGGAGCGCCGCGGCCCGAGCGGCCGTTTTCATCGGTCGTCGGCCCGGCGCTGCTCTGGGCGGTCCTCACCGCGGTGGTTGCGTTCGGGGTCGACGCGCTGTTCCTGCGCGGCTTCGGCGTCACGTTCCCGGCGCCGGAAATCCATGCGCGCATCCACGTCGACTGGTGGCGCAGCGGGCTCGCGAGCTTCTGGGCGCCGTTCGCTGAAGAGACCTTCGACCGGCTGTTCCTGCTCTCGCTGATCGCGTGGCTGCTCATCCACCTGTTCCGGGCCGGTGGGGAGGGCAGCGCCCGAACCGCCGCGCTGTGGACCGCCAATGTCGTGACCGCCCTGTTCTTCGGCTGGTACCACATCGGCAACGAACAGATGTTCGCCGCTCACGTGCCGGCGATCGTTGCGATTCGCACGGTGCTCATCATTCTGCCGGTCGGGCTCGCGTTCGGCTGGCTCTACTTCAGAAAAGGGCTCGAGGCCGCGATCCTCTCGCACTTTGTGATCGACCTGATCGTGCACGCGCTGCGGCCGCTCCTGGGCTGGACCGCCTGAAGCCGGCCGGCGCGCCTCCGGAACGAGCCGGCGTGCGTCACTCGACTTGCGCTCCAGCGCACCTCCCGCTACCATGTCTGCGGTTCGAAGTGACGTCCTTTAACCCCGCCCCGAGAGGCGGGAAAGGGAGAGCGCCATGACGTTGACCGTCGCACCCGCACACCCGGCGTCGCCCGACGCGGGGTTTTTTGTTGCCCCGCCGGCCCTCTCGCGCACCCGCCATCTCCTCGGCCTCGAAGGCTTCTCGGGCGCCGAAATCCTCGACCTCCTCGACCATGCCCACACCTACCGCGAACGCTGGCGCACGCAGGGTCGCGCCCCGAGTCGCGAGCTGGCCGGGGTCGAAGTCTGCCACGCCTTCTTCGAGGATTCGACGCGCACCCGTGCCTCGTTCGAGCTGGCCGCGCTGCGGCTCGGCGCCACGTCGGTCGCGTTCACGGCCGGGGGGTCCTCGGTGTCCAAGGGTGAGAGCCTGCTGGACACGCTCCAGACCCTGGCGGCGATGGGAGTGGACCTGGTCGTCCTCCGCCATCGCAGCTCGGGCGCCGCAGCCTACGTGGCGCAGCAGCTCGAGGCCGGCGTCATCAACGCCGGCGACGGCATGCACGAGCATCCCACTCAGGGTCTCCTCGACCTGCTCACGCTGCGCGACGCCTGGAGCGGACGCTTCGAAGGCCGCCGGCTCGCGATCGTCGGCGACATCGCTCACTCGCGCGTCGCCCGTTCGGCGCTCCACGGCCTGCTGGCGCTGGGGAGCGAAGTGACGCTCGCCGGACCCTCGACCCTGATGCCGGCCGAGATCGAGGCGCTGGGCGTCGAGGTGGCGCGCAGCGTCGAGGACGCGATGGCCGGCGCCGACGGCGTGATGGCGCTGAGGCTGCAGCGCGAACGCATGGAATCGGGCCTCCTGCCCTCGCTCTCGGAGTATGCGCGGGTGTGGGGCATCACGCCCCCGCGCGTCGCGCTCATGAAGCCCGAGGCGGTGGTGCTGCATCCCGGGCCGATGAATCGCGGCGTCGAGATCGCGCCCGAAGTCGCCGATGGCGGTCGCTCGCGAATCCTCGCGCAAGTCGAGAACGGCGTCGCGGTGCGGAGCGCGGTGCTGTCGCGCCTCGCGCAGGCGGCGCGCGAGCGCCGCGCCGCCCACCTCTGAGCTCGCTCGACATGTCGGACTCGAGCGCCCGCGGGGCGGCGAACGCCGTCACGCTGATCCGCGACGCGCGCCACTGGCAGACCGGCGAGCGGATCGAACGCGCGTTCGCGAACGGCCAGGTGCTCGAACGCGCGCCGGCCGCGCCCGATCGCGTGATCGAGGCGGGTGGTGCGATCCTCGCTCCGGGCCTCGTGGATCTTCACGTTCATCTGCGCGAGCCCGGCCAAACCGCCAAGGAGACCATCGAGAGCGGCGCGCGTGCCGCGGCAGCCGGTGGATTCACCAGTGTGGCGTGCATGCCGAACACGAAGCCGGTGCTGGACTCGGTGGCGTGGATCGAGTGGGTGAGACACCGGGCCGAGAAGGCGCTCTGCCGCGTGCTGCCGATCGCCGCGGTGACCGTGGGCCAGGAAGGCGCCCAGCTCACCGAGTTCGTCGCCCTCGAGCGCGCCGGAGCAGTGGCGCTTTCCGACGACGGCCGCCCGATCATGAACGCCGGGCTGATGAGACACGCGCTCGAATACGCGAAGCAGACGCGGCTGCCGATCGTCGTGCACGAGGAAGACCTGACCCTCAGGGGCGACGGCGCGATGAACGAAGGACTCACCGCCACGCGCCTCGGCATCCGCGGCATTCCCGCCGCGGCCGAGAGCGTGATGGTGCGCCGCGACGTCGAGCTGGCCGAGCTGACCCAGGGTCGCGTCCACTTCGCGCACCTTTCGTGCAAGGCCTCGTTCGACGCGCTGCGCGACGGCAAGGCGCGCGGGCTGCGGGTCTCCGGGGAAACCTGTCCGCACTACTGGATGCTCACCGACGAGGCCGTGGCCGACTACGACACGCGCGCCAAGATGAATCCCCCGCTGCGCTCCGATCTCGATCGCGAGGCCACGGTCGAAGCGATCGCCGACGGCACGATCGACTGCTTCGTCACCGACCATGCGCCGCACACCGAGGACGAGAAACGCCAGCCCTTCGATCAGGCGCCGTTCGGCATCGTCGGGCTCGAGACCGCGCTGGCATTGACGATCGCCGGGCTGGTTCGCCCCGGTCATCTTTCGCTGTCGCGCGCCCTCGAGCTGTGGACCGAAGCGCCGCGGCGCGTGTTCGGACTCCCCGAAGTGTCGATCGAGCCGGGCTCGCCCGCCGATCTCGTGCTCTTCGATCCTGAACTCGAATGGACGGTGGATACTTCGCGATTTGCTTCGCGCGGCCGCAACACGCCGTTCGATGGCTGGCGCCTGAGCGGCCGAGTCCTCGCCACCTTCTGCGGCGGGCAGCAGACCTTCGCGCTCGAGGGCGCTCCCGCCGAAGCCCGGGCGTGAGCGCGGTTCGCGCTCCGCACTCTCGCTCGAGCCCGTCTCCCTAGCCATGACCGGCGAGGTGTCCTTCCTGCTGCGCGGCGACGCGATCGGCTCCTCGATCGCCGCCCAGGTCGGCCCGATCGGCGTGCTCTGCATCCGGCGGACACTCGCCGAGGGCCGCATGAGCCCTCACCAATCCGATGAGCGGCGATTGCGGGCTTCGGGGTAGTAGCGATCGGGAGGGCCGTCGCAGGGGGGTAGATGAAGGCTGGGAACACCGCCCGGGCCAACTTGGCCTGCCTCCCGCACCCCGTGGTACGTTGATTGTGCGGCGCAGACTGTTGATGGGGGGAATCGGGCCGCTAAGTCCTTGAAAATTCGATCCGGTTTCTCCCGAATTCCGGCCCGCGGGAGGCGATCCACATTCTTCGCCGCACAACCTACGGTACCCAGATGTGCACCGAATCCGCCGGCCGTCTCCGAGGATCCGGCCTGACCCGCCGGACCCTCACTCTCGCGCTGCTCGGGATCGCCGTTCTCAGCAGCTCGTGCGCCTACTTCAACACCTTCTACGTGGCCCGCAAGTACTACTTCAAGGCCACCAACGGCGCACCGTATCGCTTCGAGAGCACGGATTCACCGGACATCGCCAACTTCAACAAGTCGATTGACTACTCGAAGAAGCTGCTGGCGAGCTACCCGAAATCGAAGTGGGTCGACGACGCCTACCTGCTGTGGGCGCGTGGCTACCTGGGCAAGAACGATCCGCTCCAGACCGTCACCATGCTGCAGGACTTCACCACCCGCTATCCCAACAGCCCGCTCGCCGGCGAGGCCAACTTCTATCGGGCGGTGGCGCTGCGCCAGGCCCGGAGGTACGGCGAGGCGCTGACCGCATTCAACGATTTCATCAAGCGCAATCCCAAGAACGATCTGTTGCCGTACGCCTACCTGGAGTCGTCGCGCGCGTTGATGTCACTCGGCCGCCCCGAGGAAGCGGCGAAAGCCGCCGGCGAGGTAGTGCGGCGCTGGCCCAAGGGGCCGCTCGCCACCACCGCGCGAGAAGCCCGTGCCGAGGCGTTGTTCGCCCAGGGCGAGTTCGACGGCGCCCGCGCCGACTATCACCAGCTGGGACTGCGCTCGCGCGACGACGACCAGCGTCTCGACTACCTGCTGCGCGAGTCGGAGTGCCTGGAGGGCGCTCACAAGTACGACGAATCGATCGCGATGCTGCGCGGCGCGCTGTTCCACGAGCAGCCGCCGCAGATTCCCGACACCACCGGTGGCCGGCCGCGCATGGTGCAACAGACCCCGGGGTACGACCGTTACGGACGGCTGCTCACCCGCATCGGTACCGTGGAGCTCATGTCGGGCCGCGTGAACGACGCGATCGAGTCCTATCAGCGCGTCGTCGACGCCTATCCGAAGGCGCCGATGGCGGCCGAGGCGCAGTATCGGCTGGGCTACGCCTACGAGATCGGCGCCGACGATTTCGACAAGGCTCGTGCGGCCTACGCCAAGGTGAAGGACCAGAGCCCGACCTCGCCGTTCGCGACCCAGGCGCAACAGCGCCAGAGCACGCTCGACCAGATCGCGCGCTTCCGGACCGCCGGCGGCGATTCGGTGGAGAAGAAGGCCGAAGCGAGTTTTCTGCTGGCCGAGCAATATCTCTTCCAGCTCAACAAGCCCGAGCGCGCGCTCGACGTCTATCAGACCGCCGAGCAGCAAAATGTCGGGAACGCATGGGGCGCCAAGGCGATCAATGCCCAGGCCTGGGTGCTGATGCGCAAGCTGAACCGCACCAGCGCCGCCGAGAGCCTGTTGTGGCGCGTGGTGCACGATTACCCGGCGACCGAGGCGCAGCTCGCGGCGCGCGACTATCTCGAGGGACTCGGCCAGACCGTGCCGTCCGATCTGATCAAGATGCCCGAGCCGCACTACACGCACGCGGATTCGCTGCGCGCCGATTCGCTGGCGCGCGTGGACTCGATTCGCGTGGCGATGACTCGGCCGCTGACGCCCCCGCCCGCGACCGTGCCGCCGATCGGCATGCACCCGCCGATCTCGAATCCCGACTCGATCGGACGCCTTGGGCCCCCGGGCGCGATGGGCTACGGCAGCGCGCCGGGAGGGCCGATCCCGCCCGGAACCCTGCCGCCGGTGGTGCCGCAGCCGAGCATGGGTCACCTGCCTCCGGTGTCGCCCGCGGCCGGAGCGGCCGCGGCCGGCGCGGGAGTCGCGGGAGCAGCGGCAACGGGAGCGGGCTCCGCGGGCCTCGGCGCCGCCGGCGCGGGCGTGGCCGGCACCGCCGCGAGCGGCGCGGGCGCCGCCGGCGCGGGAGTCACGGGAGCAGCGGCGACGGGAGTGGGCGTCGCCGGCGCAGGGGCAGGCGGAACCGGCGCGGCGGCCCCGATCGCCGCCGGAGCCGCCGGCATGGCGGGCGCCGGAATCGTCGCCGCCGACACCACGCGCGCGCACTCGCCGGCGGCGGCGCCAGCGGATACTCTGCACGGCCAGGTAGCGGCCAGCGCCGCCGCCGATACGCTGCGGATTCGCAGGGACGACGGATTCCGACCGAGAGGCTTCAAGATCCAATGAGCCTGGCGCTCGAGCGCTGGACGCAAATGCCGGGACGCGTGCTTCGCCACGAAGAGCGGGGCGCCGGGCATCGCTGGCTCGAGCTTCATCTTTCCGCCGACTTTCCTTCGCCCGAGCCCGGGCAATTCGTCCAGATCCTGCTCGAGAATCCCTCGCCCGTGCTGCTGCCGCGCCCCATGAGCGTGGCCTCGGTGAGCCGGCGCGCGCGTGCGCTGGCGCTCGGTTTCCTCTACGCACCGGTCGGCGCCGGCACGCGCGCGCTGGCCGAGCTCCGCGCCGGTGCGGCGCTCGAGGTGCTGGGGCCGCTCGGCCACGGCTATCCGCTCGAGCGGCCCGGAACGCCGGTGCTGGTGGCGGGCGGGCGCGGCGTCGCGCCGCTGCTGTTCGCGGCCGATTGGCTCGCGCACTCGGGCCGGCGCTGCGAGTTCCTGTTCGGCGCGCGCAGCGCCGAACATCTGGTGGCGCTCGAGGAGGCCGAGTCGCGGCTCGCGAGCGCCGGCGGGACGCTGCATCTCTGCACCGATGACGGCAGCCGTGGCTTCCGCGGCAACGTGCTCGAGCTGCTCGATCGTCTGGCGCCAAAGCTCGGCGGAAAGCTCGTGCTCCACGCCTGCGGCCCGCACGGCATGCTCAAGGCGGTAGCGGCATGGGGCATGCGCCGCAAGGTGGCCACTCATCTCGCCATGGAATCGGTGATGGCATGCGGCACCGGCGTGTGTCGCGGCTGCCCCCTGCCGCGCTCGGCGTCGTCGCGCGCCGGGTTCGATCCCGACCTCACGCCCTCGCTCTATGGCAATCGCGAGTATGCGATGTGCTGCACCGAAGGGCCGGTCTTCGAGGCCCACGATCTCGACTGGAGCCTGATCGAGTGAGACGCGCCAGTCGCAACGGGAATCGCCCCGAGGTGCCGGTCGATCGCGCCGCGAAGGCCGGCCTCGATCTCGCCGTACGCATCGGGCCGCTCCGGCTCGCCAATCCGGTGCTGGTCGCGTCCGGCACCTTCGGCTACGGCGACGAATACGCGCATGTGCTGGATGTCGCGCGGCTCGGCGCCGTCATCACCAAGACCGTGACGCCGAAACCGCGGGCCGGGAATCCCCCGGCGCGCATCGCCGAGACCGCCGCCGGCATGCTCAACTCGATCGGGCTCGAGAACGTGGGCCCCGAGCGCTTCCGGTCCGAGAAGCTCCCCAAGCTGCGATCGCTGGGCGCCACCATCATCGCCTCGATCGGCGCCGACACGCCGGAGGAGCTGGAGCGCCTGCTCGCGCAGCTCGCGGGCGAGCCCGGCATCGCCGGCTTCGAGATCAATTTTTCCTGTCCCAACGTGGCCAAAGGCGGCGCCCGCTACTGGGCGGTGCCGCGCCGGCTCGAGCGGACGCTCGCCGGCCTGCGCGCGCGCACGCGCGCCGCCTTGATCGCGAAGCTCTCGCCCGACGTCACCTCGGTCGCCGATCTGGCTCGCGCCTGCGAGCAGGGGGGCGCCGACGCGCTCACCGCCGTGAACACCTTTGTCGGCATGGCGGTGGATCTCGGACACCGCCGCTCGAGGCTCGGGCGGGCCACCGGCGGGCTCTCGGGTCCGGCCATCAAGCCGCTCGCCCTCGCGAAGTGCTCCGAGGCGGTCGCCGCGGTCCGCATTCCGGTGATCGGCTCGGGCGGCATCATGAACGGCCGCGACGCGCTCGAGTTCCTCGCGGTCGGCGCGCGCGCGATCCAGGTCGGCACCGCCACCTTCGTGCGTCCGAGAGCCGCCGCCCAAGTGCTCGAGGAGATCGCGGCCTTCCTCGCCGAGCGGAATCTCGCCGGCGTCAACGACTGGATCGGCGTGTTGCGGCAGCCGGCCTCGCCGGCGGCGCTCCGCGCGGCAGGACCGCGCCGCTCCGCCCCGCGCACCTCGGCCGCGCGCCATCGCGCCGCAAGGGCCGCGCGATGAGCGAATTCGCCGTCGCCTACGACGTCGCGACGCTCGACCAGGCGCTGGCGCTCGATCAACGGCTCGGCGAAGGGCCGGAGATCGTCAAGCTCGGGCTCCAGCTGTTCACGGCCGAAGGTCCGGCTGCGGTGCGCGCGCTGCGCCAGCGCGGCCGGCGCGTGTTCCTCGATCTCAAGCTCCACGACATTCCCAACACCGTGAAGGGCGCGGCCGCCGCCGCGGCCAGGCTCGGCGTCGAGCTGCTCACCGTGCACGCCGCCGGGGGCGCCGAGATGGTCGCGGCCGCGGTCGAGGGGATTCGCGCGGCCGGCGGCTCGACCGGCGTGGTTGCCGTGACCCTCCTCACCAGTCTCGATCCCGAGCGGCTCCCGCCAGGTTTCGAAAAGCCCTTCCCGCTTCATCGCCGCGTCGCCGAGCTGCTGGCGATGTCGGAGCGGGCGGGAGCCAAGGGCATCGTCTGCTCGGCCGCCGATCTCGCCGGGATTCGCGAATACCATCCGGCGCCCTTCTACGCCGTGACCCCGGGCATTCGCCCGGCCGGCGCCGAGGCGCAGGACCAGCAGCGCGTGGCGACGGTGCGCGATGCCGTGCGCCTCGGGGCCAGCCTGCTGGTGCTGGGTCGGGCCGTGACCGCCGCGGCCGATCCGCGCGCCGCACTCGAGGCCTGTCGCGCCGAGCGCGATGCGGCCCGCGCCGGCGCTCCAACGCGAACGCGCGCTTCCGCTTGACAGCCCCGGCCGAGCGCAGTAGCCGTCCCTCCGGAATGAACTCGGCTGAACGGCGTACTCCCACCGTGGACCCCGGCGAAGAGGCCGCACTGGTCCGCCTTGCGCAGGGTGGCGACCACGATGCGTTCACCCAGCTGGTGCGCATGCATCAGAGGACGGTCTACCGGGTGGCCTACGCCTACACTCGCAACGCGGCCGACGCCGACGACCTCGCCCAGGAGACTTTCGTGCGCGCCTATCAGGCGCTCGAGCGTTTCCGCGTCGGGGAGCCGCTCCAGCCGTGGCTGGTGCGGATCGCCACCAACCTCGCGTTCTCGCTGTTCCGCAGGCGCCGCCGGCGGCCTGAGGCCTCGCTCGAGGCGCACGAGGAGGCCGGAGCCCAATGGGCGCTGGACGACGATCCGGCCGACCACGCCGAACGGAGCGACCGCGAGCGGCGCGTGCAGGCGGCCTTCGGCCGACTGTCCGAGGAACACCAGGCGGTGCTGGCGCTGCGCGCGATCAGGGACCTTTCGTACGAGGAGATCGCGGTGTCGCTCAAGATTCCGCTCGGCACGGTGATGTCGCGGCTTTCGCGGGCGCGCGCCGAGCTCAAGAAGAAGCTGCAGGAGTGATGGAGTCATGAAGCACCTCACCGATCGCGATCTCAACGCGCTGCTCGACCACCGCATGGGCGGCGAGCCCCTGTGGCGCGCTCAGCGACACCTCGAGGTCTGCGAGAGCTGCCGTGACGCGATGGCCGCGGTCACCAGCCAGAACGAAGATCTCGAGCGCGCCCTCACGCACGAGCCCGACGATGCCTACTTCGAGAAGTTCGCCGATCGCGTCGTGGATCGGATCGTCGCCGAGGAGGCGACCGGCGCCGATTTCAGCCCGCTGCGCGATCAGGCGCTGCGTGACCCGATTCCGAATCCGTGGTGGCAGAACCCGCGCGTGCTTGCCACCGCCGGCACGATGGTCACGGTTCTGGCCGGCGCCGGCATCGCGCTGCTGGCATCTCGGCACGCGCCCCTGCCGGGCTCGGCGGGCGATCGCGAGGCGGCGCTGCGCGCCCTGAGCTCGCCCACCGCCGCGGCACCCGAATCGCAGCCGACAACCGGCGCCGAATCCGACCAGGCGTTGCGCGCGAAGGGGGCGCCGGGCGAGGCGG
Organism: Candidatus Sulfotelmatobacter sp.; assembly: GCA_035498555.1. NCBI lineage: Bacteria > Pseudomonadati > Acidobacteriota > Terriglobia > Terriglobales > Candidatus Korobacteraceae > Candidatus Sulfotelmatobacter > Candidatus Sulfotelmatobacter sp. The sequence continues at coordinate 626 of DATKAB010000113.1, read as the reverse complement.
GCGCGAAGCAGGAGGACGCTGCGTCGCCGTCGCTCCAGACCACGCGAAACGAACCGGCGCCCGGAGGCGAAGCGGCCCCGGCCCAGGGCGGCCGCGGCGCGGAGACCGCGCGCATGACGCCGGTACCGCGCGAGGGCGAGGCGCCGAAGGCGGGCTTCGCCGCGCCGCCATCGGCCCCCGCGGGCGGGAGCGAGGTGCGTGGCAACAGCCTGCTCGACACCAAGCGCCAGAGCACGGCGCCGGCCGAACAGAAGACCTCGAGCGCCGACAAGGAGAAACTGGCGAAGACCAGCGGCTATTCCGATCAGCTCGGCGCGCGCAGCGATGAGGAAGCGGCCAAGCCGGCCCCTCCCGCGCTCAAGCGCGACGCCAGTGGAAACGTACGCGTGTGCGGCACGGTGCGCGACGAAGAGGGCCGCGCTCTGCGCGGCGTGAGCGTGGTGGCGGCCGACGTCGATCGCTCCACCACCACCGACGTGGTCGGGCGCTTCTGTCTCTATCTGCCGCCGGGCTCTCACTCGCTCCAGCTCATGTCGGTGGGTTACAAGAATGCGCGTGTCGAGGTGACGCCGGCGACCTCTGGCGAAATCTCGGCGACGCTGCTCGCGATCAGCGTGCTCGACGGC
>DATKAB010000112.1 GCA_035498555.1 Candidatus Sulfotelmatobacter sp. | reverse complement strand
CGAATCCATCGCCACGATTCATCGCGCGCTGGAGCTGGGCGTGACCTTCTTCGACACCGCCGAGGCGTACGGACCGTATCGCAACGAGGAGCTGCTGGCCCGCGCGCTCGGCGGGAGGCGCGATCGGGCGGTGATCGCCACCAAGTTCGGCTTCAAGTTCGACGCCAGGGGGGCGATCAACGGGGTCGACAGCCACCCGGCGCACATCCGTGAGGTGGTCGAGGGTTCGCTGCGTCGGCTGAAGACCGACCACATTGACCTGCTCTACCAGCACCGCGTCGATCGGACCGTGCCGGTCGAGGACGTGGTCGGTGTCATGGCCGAGTTCGTCGCCGCCGGCAAGGTGCGACATCTGGGGCTCTCCGAGGCCGGCGAGCAGACCATTCGACGCGCGCATGCGGTCCATCCGATCGCGGCGCTCCAGAGCGAGTACTCGCTTTGGGAGCGGAACCTGGAGCCCCGCATCCTTCCTCTGTTGCGCGAGCTCGGAATCGGGCTCGTCCCGTTCGCCCCGCTCGGGCGCGGTTTCCTGACCGGAGGCGTCCGGCGCGCCGAAGAGTATCCCGAAGGGGACTATCGCCGCGGAGATCCGCGCTACCAGGGGGCCAATTTCGACGCCAACATGCAGGCCGCGCTGGCGGTGCGCGAGCTGGCCGCGAAGCGACGCGTCACCGCCGGGCAGGTCGCGCTCGCCTGGCTGCTGCAGAAGGGCGCCGATGTCGTGCCGATTCCCGGCAGCAGGCAGCGCGCGCACCTGGAAGAGAACGTCGGCGCGGCTTCCGTGTCCCTCAGCCCGGAGGACATGATCGCTCTGGACGCCGCGCTCACTCCCGACAAGGTCTCGGGGCCGCGCTACAACGAGCGCCAGCAGGCGCTGGTCGATCGCTGAGGGGAACGGCATGCGCATCGGCATTCTGGGATCGGGATTGATGGGAGGGAAGCTCGGGACGATCTTCGCCCGGGCCGGACACCGCGTGGTGTTCAGCTACGCGCGCAGCGCGAGCAAACTGCAGAGACTCGCGCGCAAGGCGGGAAGAGAGGCGCGCGCCGGCACGCCGGCCGAGGCCGCGAGCGAGGCCGACGCCTTGTTGCTCGCGGTCCACTGGTCGCGGGTCGGCGACGTGGCCCGGCAGGCCGGCGGTCTCGCCGGCAAAGTCGTGATCAGCTGTTCGCTGCCGATGAACGCCGACGACACTGGTCTGGTGATCGCTCACACTTCCTCGGGTGCGGAAGCGCTGGCAAAGCAATTCAGGAAGTCCCGGGTCGTCTCGGCGTTCGGCACCGTGCCGAGCGAGGTGCTGTTCGACGTGTTCGAGTCCCGGAAGAAGAGGCCGCGCCCGTCGCTGCTCTACTGCGGCGACGACGAGAGCGCCAAGAAGGTCGCCGCCCGGCTGATTCGCGATGTCGGCTTCGACCCGGTCGACGCGGGCCCGTTGCGGATCGCGCGCTATACCGAGCCGTTCACGCTGCTGATCGCTCGGCTCGCGTACGACGGAACGCGCGGGCCCGAGCTGGCCTATCGATTCAGCTGGTACTGAATCGGTCCCGGATCGCTGCGACGGAGGATCCGCTCGGCGGCCGTTCAGCTCCGCCGAGCTTCAGGTCCTCTCGCTCGCGATCGCGGAGGAATTGCCCCACCGCCCACTCGACTTCGCGCCCGGCCGCCGGTCCAAGCGTGCGATGCGGCGTACGAGTTCGGAGTGCGAGAAGCGCTCCCGTGTCTGGCGCTAACCGAGCGGCTTGCCCTCGCTTCCCGGCGGCATGTTCACGTGCAGATCGCGCTGCGGGAACGGAATGGTGACCCCCTCCGCATCGAAGCGGAGCTTCACCGCACGGGTCAGACTCCAGTACACCTCCCAGTAATTGCTCTGGCGCGTCCAGGCGCGCACGATGAAGTTGACCGAGGAGTCCGCGAGCTGATGGAGTCGAATGACGGGCGCCGGATCCTTGAACACGCGCTCGTCGGCCGCCACCGTTTCGTTCAGCAGTCGCTCGACCTTGGGGATGTCGTCGGCGTAGCTGACGCCGAACATCAGATCGACGCGGCGCAACGGCTGCGCCGTGATGTTGCGAATCACGTCGCCCCACATCTTCTTATTGGGCACGATCAACGTCTGATTGTCGAAGGTCAGCACGGTGGTCGAGACCAGGCTCATCTTCTGCACCGTGCCCATTGCTCCCGCGGCCTCGATGATGTCACCGACGTCATAGGGTCGGTACGCCAGGATCATGCCGCCGGCGGCGAAATTGGCGAGCGTGTCCTGGAGCGCGAAGCCGAGCACGAAGCCCGCGATGCCGAGGCCGGCCAGCATCGGCGCGAGCTGGACACCAAGCTGCCGCAGCACGAACGCGATCCCGACCAGCATCACCAGCCGGTACGACCAGCTGGTCGCGGTCTCCTTGAGCAGCTGGGAGAATGCCGAACGCGCCACGCCCCGCCGCACCAGCGCGCGCACCAGCCGGCCGAGTAGCGCGAAGCCGAACAGGATCAGCACGATCATCAGCGCCTGGAACAACCAATGGGCGCCGCGAGTCATGAGCGTGTCCACGAATTGCTGCCGCCAGTAGCTGAGCAAGCCAGCAATCACGCGCGGCTGGAGCACGAACGCGTTGAGCTCGCCGGTCTGGACGATCAGCGTGACCTTGAGCGCGGTGGCGTCGCTGCCGAGTTGCTCGAGCAGGGCGATCTCGGTCTCGAGATTGCGCTGAGTGCGATCGAAGCTCGCCTCGATGGCGTCGAGCTCGGTTCGTGCGGCATTGTCCCCGGGAGTGCGGCTGGCGCTCGCGCTTGCCAGCGCTTCGGTGCGAGCCAGCACCACGATTCTCGCGCTGGTCTGGTTCGCGACCTCGTCCAGCTTGTCCACCAGGTAGGCGCGCTGCGGCGCGACGTCCACCCCCAGCCGCTCGACCGCCAGCACGGCTTCCACCAGATCGCGGAAGATCCGGGCGGTGCGGTCGGAGTACTCCGAGATCTCGTTCTCGATCACCAGACGCTGGGTGGCGGTGGCGGCATTGCGCTTCTCGAGCATCGCGGCCATCACCGGCTCGCGTCGTTCCAGCTGTTTCAGATAACGAGGCCAGCCGGTCTGGATCGAGCGCTCGAGCATGGCCCGCGCCGGCCCAAGGTCGACTCCGATCTTCTTGAGCTTGAGGAGTTCGTCGGTGGCCTTGAGCAGTCCGGCCTGGAATTCGAGCTGCCGCTGCCAGACCTGTTCCTCGAGCATGATGCTGCTCTCGCCGCTGGCCCGGTCGGCGAGCGCGGAGAGGGAATCCCGCGCGCGTCCTGCCGAGATCACCGGGGCGAGGAGGTCGTGGATCCGCCTCTCGACGGCCGATGCGGAGTCCTGGGCCTGCGCCGGCAGCGCGCCGGCGAGCGCCAGTGCCACCAGGATGGATCGAACGAGGTATCGAGGGCTCATCTTTCCGGTTCTCCCGACTGCAGGGTAGCCTAGCACTGTGAGGATCCCGCAAACGGCGGACCCGCTACCTCGATGTTGGTGCTCCACCGCGCGCGTCCCACGCCGCGCCCGGCCATCACAAGGAGACTCGATGCGCAGACTCGTGCCCGTGCTCTTCTCGCTCGCGCTGATCCCCGCCGCCCAAGCCGCTCCTCCGCCGGGCCCCGACCCGGCCATCGCCGCGGCGATGGCCAGCGTGTCGCCCGACCGCCTCCAAGCCACCGACGCCAAGCTGGTTTCCTTCGGCACGCGCAGCACGTTCTCCGAAAGGATGGTCAACAACCGGGGCGTGTTCGCCGCTCGCGCCTGGATCGCCGACCAGTTCCGAGAGATCGCCAGGGCGAGCCACGGCCGCATGACCGTCGCCTACGACAGCTACGTCCAGAAGGCCGACGGCAGGCGGATCGTTCGTGACGTCGAGATCTCGAGCGTCATCGCGACGCTCAAGGGCGATGAGCCGGGCACCCGCACCTACGTGATGTCGAGCCACTACGACTCGCGCAACTCCGACGATGCCGACACCACCAAGGACGCGCCCGGGGCCGATGACAACGGATCGGGGACCTCGGCGGTGATCGAAGCCGCCCGGGTGATGGCGGCTCTGCCGACTCATGCCACCGTCATCTTCGCGACCTACGACTCCGAGGAGCAGGGGCTGTTCGGATCGGCCCACCACGCCAGGGCCCTGAAAGACGCCGGCGTGGACGTGCAGGGCGACCTCAACAACGACATCATCGGCGCGTCGGTGGGGGATCAGGGCGAGAGGAATCCCGACCAGGTGCGCATCTTCTCCGAGGCGCTCGCCGCCGGCGCTGATCCCGCGAGAGTGAATCTGATCGGCAACGAGAACGATTCACCGTCGCGCGAGCTGGCGCGTTACGCGCAGGAGATCGGCGATCGCTACCAGACCGGATTCCACGGCCAGCTGATCTTCCGCGCCGATCGCTTCCTGCGAGGCGGCGATCACGAATCGTTCAACGCGGAGGGATTCGCCGCCATCCGATTCGTCGAACCGGTGGAGACCTTCACGCACCAGCACCAGGACGTGCGCACCGAGAACGGGGTCGCATACGGCGATCTTCAGAAGTACATGGATTTCGACTACCTGGCACGGGTGACGCGCTACAACGTGTCGGTGCTGGCGTCGCTGGCCATGGGACCGGGGCGCTCGGACTCGGCGTTCGTCCTGACCCGGGCGCTCGACAACCGGACGCAGCTCACCTGGCACGCCGTCCCCGGCGCCGCGTCCTACGAAGTAGTGCGGCGAAAGACCACAGATGCCACCTGGACCGACCTGACCGACGTCGGCAACGTGACGGCGGTGACGCTGCCCTATTCCAAGGACAACTGGCTGTTCGCGGTGCGCGCGGTGGATGCCCAGGGCCATCGCGGCGTGCCGGCGTTTCCGACGCCGGTGCGGTAGAGGTAGATTCCCACACACGGGCTCACCACTCCGGATGACATCAAGTGGGGCGCTCCGCCTCCGGTGTTCAACCAGGCCGCCACCTTCGCTGTAGTCGCCGGCAATCCGATGGCGGCGGGTCCGTATGCCGGACGCCGCGCCCCGCTTGGGCATTGCCGGGCAGGGCGCAGGAAGCGATGCTGCCCGCGGTTGGAGAGGCGACCCGCGCCCAGTTTGGCGCCCGATCGCCACCGCGAGTGGAGCCGCGCGTGCGGTAGGATCGCCGCATGCTTCACTTGGGGATACTCGCGCACTCCGCGGACGGTGCCGCGCTCTGCTTCCTCGAGACGGTGCGCGAGAGCGCGCGGCGGCTCGGCCCCCACGATCATCCCGAGATCACGCTCTCGGTCTTGCCCATGAAGCCGGCGCTTGCTGCCTACGAAGCGGGCGATCTCGTCTCGGTGCGCGCGCAGCTCGCGCGCACCGCGCTCAGGCTGGCGGACGCCGGCTGCGACTTCTTCATCTGCCCCGACAACACCGCGCACGCGGCGCTCGAGCTCGACGGCCCGCCGCTCCCGCTGCCGGGACTCCACATCGCCGAGCTCGTGGCGCAACAGGCGAAGGCCGATGGCCGCGCGTGCGTGGGGCTGCTCGGCACCCAATGGACGATGTCCGGGAACGTCTACCCGGCGGCATTCGAACGCGCCGGGCTCGCGATGAAGACGCCGGGCTCAAAGGATCAGAAACTCGTCGATGACGTCATCTTCGACGAGCTCTGTCAGGGCCTCCTTCGCGACGAGTCGCGAAGCGAGTACCTGCGCATCATCGATGATCTGAAGCGCGCGGGCTGCGACGCCGTCGCGCTCGGCTGCACCGAGATCCCGCTGCTGGTGACACCCGAGGTCTCACCGTTGCCGACCCTCGATTCGACGCGATTGCTGGCGCGCAGTGCCGTCGCGGTCGCGCTCGGACTCGCTCCCAAACCGGCGTGGCGCGGCGGCCGAATCGAAGCGGTTCCAGCCGGGAATCCTTCCGGACGAGGCGCGCGAGCTTCCCCGGCTCGCCTGTGAACGACTCATCGCCCGCCGTCGATCGCCAGCGTCTGGCCGGTGGTCCACCCGGCAAACTCGCTCGCGAAATACAGCACACCGGGGACGACGTCGTCCGGCGTGCCGAGGCGGCGTAGCGCGATCGCCTCGACCAGACGCCGCTGTCCTTCATCGCCGTACGACTCCCACTGTCGTTCGGTGCTCGGATTGCTACGCACGAAGCCGGGCGCCACGCAATTGACCGTGATGCCCCACGACCCCAGCTCGTGCGCGAGCTGGCGCGTGAGCCCGATCTGCCCGGCCTTCGCCGCCGCGTAAGCCTGGATGCCGGTCAGGCTGACGCCCAGGCCCGCGCCGCTCGAGATGTTGACGATCCGGCCGTAGCGGGCGGCCTTCATCGCCGGGGCGACCGCCTGGCTGCAGAAGAACGCGCCATCGAGATTCGCCGCCACGATCGCGCCCCAGTCCGACTCGGAGACTTCTTCCAGCGGCCGGCCCACCTGCCCGAGCACCCCGCCCGCGTCGTTGACGAGGATGTCGATGCGGCCGAACGTCGCGAGCGTCTCGCCCGCCATCGCCTGAACCGCATCACGGCTCGTGACGTCGAGCGGACGCGCGGTGAGCCGCGAGCTGCCGGTGGCCGCCATCCGCTCGGTCTCGCGCAGCTCCTCGGCCAGCAGGTCGCAGCCGATCACGCGCGCGCCGAGCTCCGCGAAGGCCAGCGCGATCGCGCGCCCGATGCCGTGCGCGGCGCCGGTGACGATGACGACTCTCTGATCGAAGCGGATCTGCATGCGGTTCGAGCCTTCGGTTGCAGTCGGTCCCGCGGATGCGCGCGCCCGGGTCCCTACTCGACGTTCGGAACCCGCACGACGCTTCCCCTGGCCTTGGGATCGTTCGGATCCTTCACCACCGTCACGTACAGATCCTTCTCGCCGGGGCCGAATGCGACGTTCGTGGTGCCGTCGCCCGCTGCGATCGGGAACACGTGTAGCAGCTTCCCGTCGGGGGAGATCTTCAGGATCTTTCCGCCGAACCATTGAGCGACGTACAGATTGCCCTTGCGATCGAGCTTCATGCTGTCGGGACCGAGCCACCACGACCGATGCTTGTCCGGAACCAGCAGATTCAGGAGCGCGAAGTTCGCTCGCCGGCCGAGCGAGCCATCGGGACGGATCGAGAACTTGAGGATGCAATTGCCGACCGTTTCGCTCACATAGAGCGTCTTCTGGTCGGGCGAGACGCCGACGCCATTGGCGTAATTCAAGTCGTTCGCGACTTCGATCCATTTCTGGCTTCCGGGGGCCAGGTACAGGATCCTGCCGGCGACCTCGGTGGGCACCTCGTGATAGGGGCCGAAGACCGTGGCATACGCACCGCCATTCGGGGTGACCACGACGTCGTTGATGCCACCGGTGAACGGGCGGCCCCGGTCGTCGGCATCCCAGCGGTGGAGCTGCCGGCCCGTCATGTCCAGCTCGAGGATCGCCCCATGTTCGTCGGTGCAGGCGAGCAGGAAGGTCTTCCGCTTCGTCAGGGCGAGGCCATTGTGACTGCACCCGGGCATCGAATTGAGCACGGTGGTGGTCTTGCCGTCCCAGCGGGAGAGTGACCCGGTCGTCCACGCCACGTAGTAGAGGTTGCCGTCGATGAAGAGCGGCCCCTCGGGGCCGAGCACGTCGCTCACCACGGTCACTTCCTGCGCCTTCGCCGCCGCGGCGGAGAACATCAGGGCGAGAGCGATTCCGAGCAGCCCACGGACTTGCATGGGAGTCCTTTCGAAAGGGCGGATCACCGAAGAGCGCGATGCTACGCGCATCGGGGACGCCTTCCAAGAACGCTCATCGAGCAGGCTTCGAACATGCCGCTTCCCGCGCGCGGCGGCCGGCGCGAGAGCGCCCCGCTACTTCCCGAACCACTTTCGCAGCCGGCTCGCGCCGAATTCCTGCTTCTCGGCGACCAGCGCCGTGGACGGCGCCTGCAGCGTTCCGGTGGGCCTTTCGCCGCTCAGGAAATCGACGTCGACGCGACCGACCTCGCCGTGGCCGAATTCGACGTAGCAGGAGCCTTGTCCCTTGTAGGCCTCCGGAGCGGCGCCGCCACGCAGGTTCGCGATGATGGCTTGCGCGACTACTCGTGCGGAGCCCTCGGCGAACACGCCGGCTTTGGGCGTGCCGACGCCGTTCACGTCGCCAACCGCGTAGATGCCGGGAAAGCGCGTCTCGAGCGTCTGCTTGTTCACCGGCACCCAGTCGTGCCGGTGCGCCGCGAGTCCCGAATCGACCACGACCTGCGGCACTCGATGCACCGGTATGCCGAGGAACAGCGCGAACGGAAGCTCGCGGCCATCGCTCAGCATCGCCACCCTGCGGGTGGGATCGAGCGACTGCACCAGATTGTCCTTCACGAAGGTGATGCCACGCTCGGCGAACGCGGCGAGGATCGCTCGCGAGGTGTCGGGGGAGGGCGGGATCGGCGTGCCGAACGGCATCACCAGCAGGATCTCGGCGGCCCTGCGCAGGCCGCGGGCCTCGAGATAGTCGTGCAGCAGCAGCGCCGCTTCGCTCGGTGCGGGCGGACACTTGAAGGTCTTG
>DATKAB010000111.1 GCA_035498555.1 Candidatus Sulfotelmatobacter sp. | reverse complement strand
GGCAACGGCCACGGGATCTTCTACACGCTGCACTTGCTGGAACACCTGGAAAGGCTCGGCGTGCGGGTGATCAATGGCCACGACGCGTTCCAGGTCGAGACCTCGAAGGCGCGGCAGCTCTCGCTGCTCGAGAAGCTCGGGCTGCCGTTTCCGCGCACACGCGTGATCCACACGCTCGAAGACGCGCCGGCCGCGGCCAACGGTCTGCGCTTTCCGATCGCGGTGAAGCCCAACATCGGCGGCAGCGGCGCGGGGGTCCGGCGCTTCGAGAGTATCGAGGCGCTGCGCGCGGCGGTGGCCGAGAACGACTGGAGCTTAGGGGTAGACAGCACGGGATTGGTGCAGGAGTTCATTCCGGCCGAGGAGGGTCGCATCACGCGCGTCGAGGTGCTGGGCGGAAAGTATCTCTACGGCATTCGCGTCTACGCGACCCCGGGGAGCTTCGACCTGTGCCCGGCCGACATCTGCCAGGGCCTGGATGGCAAGGAGCTGGAGCGCAGCGCCTGCCCGGTGGACGCGCCCAAGAACGGCTTGAAGGTCGAGGCCTATCGCCCGCCCGACGAGATCATCGCCGAGGTCGAGAGCATCATGGGCGAGGCCCGCATCGACGTGGGCGGCGTCGAATACCTGATCGACGCCCGCGACGGCCAGCGCTACTACTACGACATCAACGCGCTCAGCAACTTCGTCGCCGATTCGCCGCGCGTGTTGGGGTTCGACGCGCACGCGCGTCTTGCCGACTACCTCGAAGCGGAGGCCACGGCATGAGCCTGCGCTTCGGCTACTGGCTTCCGGTGTTCGGCGGCTGGCTGCGCAACGTGCCCGACGAGGGCATGCCGGCGAGCTGGGACTACGTGCGCCGCCTGGCGCAGCGCAGCGAACAGATCGGCTACGACCTGACGCTGATCGCCGAGCTGAGCCTCAATGACATCAAGGGCGTCGACGCGCCGTCGCTCGACGCGTGGTCCACGGCGGCGGCGCTGGCCGCGGTCACCGAGCGGCTCGAGATCATGGTGGCGGTGCGTCCGACGTTTCATCCACCGGGGCCTCTCGCCAAGCAGGTGGCGAGCCTCGACCACCTGAGCGGCGGGCGCATTTCGCTCAACGTGGTGTCCTCGTGGTGGCGCGACGAGGCCGAGCAGTACGGCGCCGAGTTCGACGAGCACGATCAGCGCTACGCGCGCACCGCCGAGTGGATCGCGGTGGTGACCGGCCTGTGGAGCGAGGCGCGCTTCAGCTACTCGGGGCGCTACTACAAGGTGCGCGGCACGATTCTCGAGCCCAAGCCGCTCGCCCCCCCAACGCTCTACGCGGGAGGCGAGTCCGAGGCCGCGAAGTCGCTGATCGCGCGCTCGTGCGACGCTTATCTCATGCACGGCGATCCGCCCGAGCGGATCGCCACGAAGATCGCCGACCTTGGCGCGCGGCGCGAGCGGGCAGGGCTGCCGCCGCTCCGCTTCGGGATCGCGGCTTACGCCATCTGCCGCGACACCGAAGAAGAAGCCGAAGCCGAGCGCCGGCGCATCACCACGTTGCGGCCCGGGGCGCCGGGATTCGCCAACTTCGGCCAGTGGGTGGCCGGCACCCAGTTGGAGCGCAAGCTCGAGATCGAGGACTACTCGGTCTCCAATCGGGGCCTTCGCGCGGGACTGGTGGGTACGCCCGACCAGATCGCCGGACGCCTGCTCGAGTTCGAGCGCGCCGGCGTCGACCTGGTGCTGCTGCAGATGAGCCCGCAGCTGGAGGAAATGGAGCGCTTCGCCGGGCAGGTGATTCCGCGCGTGCGTGGAGGACTCCGACTCGATGGAGTCGGACGGGAGCCGGCGCCCGTGCTAGTGCGCGGCTGATCCCCGCGCCGACCGCCAGATCGCGACCGGGTCGAGCCACACGCCGGCGGCTTCGCGCTTCTGGTTCTCGAGACCGGAGTCACGCGCCACCGGCCACGAGGCCTGTTCGTAGTAGCCGCCCGCCCATCGTCCGAGCGGGAGCCCCGCGCTCCAGCCCCAGCTCATGCCGTCGACATCGCCGAGCGGATCTCGGTAGTAGCCGAGACGGATGGCGAACACGCGAGCCAGCGCGAGCTCGAATCCGTATCCGTCGGTGCGAAAATCACCCGCGGACGGGGTGACGACCACGTGATCGTAGGTGAGCCCTGCCGAGACCAGCGGCTGGAGACCCGGCCCGAGCAGGCTCCACACGCCGTCGCGTGGCCACTTTCCGCGCATCGGGTCCGCGGCGAGGTGGAGGCCGACTCCTTTCCGCTCCTGGTGTGAAACCGGCTCCGGAACGGAGCTGCCGGAAAATATGACCCCGGCGTTGTCATCGTCGTTGATCCTCGAGTAGCCGATCGCGAGCTCGACGCGAAGGGGAGCTGAGTCGGAGCTCTCGAGACCGTCGAACGGCGTGATCCGAACGAGCAACCCGTGGTCGCGCGTGGTGGCGCTCCCCTGGAAGTCGGGCGCGAATACCACCTGGGTGTCCTTGAAATTCATGCCGAACGACACGTCGGCCCAACGCGCCATCCGCACCGCACCGCCGCCCAGGTGAAGCGCCGCGTCGAGGGCTGCGAGCGCGTTGACTCCGAAACCCCAGGAATGGACGTGCTCGTAACTGTCGAACGTCCCGATGAAATTGCCGGGGTCGAAGATCACCGACGGCCCGTACTCGAGATCCACGCCACCGTGGCCGTACGGCTGGCCCGAGAACACCACCCCGATGCCGGCGCCGCCGAACTTTACCGCGTCCGTGATGAAGCGGACGTCCGGCGCGAGATTGGGAAGAAGCTGCGAGTTACCATGCACGTACCGGATGTCGGTCTCGTATCCCATCACCGCCGGGTTGGCCCAGTGATTCCGTTCCTCGCCCCAGAACATCGCGGTCGAGGCCCCGCCGAGGGCGGCGGAGCGGACCGACACGTCGACGTCCATCGAGCGCGCGGTGCCCTGCGCATGGGCGGGCTCGAGGCTTGAAACGATCCCGAGCAGCGCGAGACCCGCCTGGAGGGCGGCCGCGGCCAATCTCATGGGGACGAGCCTACCGCCCGACTCGCCCTCGACTCCAGGACGGAGTGCTCGCCGACCCCCCCGGGGCAAGTCAAGACTGAGCCGAGTTGCATCCCGCACGACTTTTGCGGAAAACCCGGTGGAATCGGACGTTCGAGCACGCTTGGGGCTGGACCCGCGAGGGGGTTTCGGGGTTTCATTATGCCTCGCGCCTCCCGTCACACCACCCACGCTTCCCCCGGAGATCGCAGCATGCAGAGGGTCACCCCGCCGTTCTCCCGCCGCCACATTCGCAACGGTTTCCAGACCCTCGCAGCACTCGCATGGCTGATCACGTTCGGCGCTCAGTTCGCCTCGGCGACGCCGCGTGCCGGCCGCTTCGAGGACCGCCTGCGCCCGCAGCTGGTGGCGCCCGCTCCCGGCGAGCGGCTCGCCGAGAACGCCATCGTCTTCGCGATCGAACCGCCGCGGGGCACGGGCGATCTGCGCGTCATACTGCTGCCGCGCGAGTTCGATCCGAGCCAGTGGCGCGAGGTGCCGGGTAACGTTCCCGATCTGGTCGTTCGTTCCACGAAACGCGGCGTGGTGTCGTTCGCCGATCTCGGCATCACGATCACGAAGGAGAGCACCTGGTGGTGGACGGTGGGCGCGCGCGACGCTCAGGGCGCATGGCATTTCGCTCCGGTTCGATCGTTCGTCGCCATTCCCAAGTTCTCGAATCGCGTCGCGCCTTCGCCCTACCTCGTGCGCGGCGTGCTCGGCCAGCTCGCGCCCGACGAGCTGAAGCGCGAGCGCGCCGAGACCTTCGCGAGCCCGGAGGACGCGCGGCTCTCGGCGGTCGCGATTCCTGGCGGCGCTTCGCCGCACATCCGGCTGGCCGCCGGCTTCGATTTCACGCCCGCGACCGCGACCCCGGTGCTGCCGACCGAGCTGTCGGTCTCGCGCCTGCCGGAGGCGATGCCGGGCGGAGGTGAGATGCAGGCCGTGCTGGTGCAGTTCAAGGATGCGCCCGGCGAGGCCGAGCTGCGCGCCGTGGCCGAAGTCGGCGGCGCCGTGTTTTCGTACATTCCGGATCAGGCCTATCTGGTGCGCCTCTCGCCCGACGCGCGCGCGCGCCTGGCGGCCGCCGCCTCGGTGGCATGGATCGGCGACTGGCAACCGGCCTACAAGTTGAGTCCGAGCGTCGATCGCTCGGCTGCGGCGCCGGCGCGCTTCGCGGCGCTCCTCTTCCCCGATGCCGAAGTCGCCGCGGTCTCCCAGGCGCTGACCGGCATGGGCGCGGTGATCGCCGACGTCTCGAGCAACGGCATCAACAAGCTGATCCGCTTCGACGCGCGCGGCGATCAGGTGACGGCCGCAGCCGGGCTTTCGAGCGTGGCATGGATCGAGCCGGTGCTGCCGCTCACCATCGAGAACGACAACGCGCAATGGGTGGTGCAGACCGACGTCAGCAACAGCCGCCGTATCTGGGACATGGGTATTCACGGGGAAGGCCAGGTGGTGATGACCTCCGACACCGGCATCACCACCGCGCACGATCAATTCCGTGATTCCAGCGTGACCATCTCGACGTGGGGCGACTACCCGACGCACCGCAAGGTGATTGCGTACAAGATGGGCTCCAATAATCCGTCGGTCGAGTTCGGCGACGACGCGCCCGCCAGTTATCACGGCACGCACACCGCCGGCACCTTCATCGGCTCCGACGATCCGGTCGGGAACGCTTCGCCGCGCGACGGCATGGCCAAGGGCGGCAAGATCTACTTCATGGACATCTCGGGCACCGCGCTCGGCAACTCGGTGGATCCGTTCCCGGATCTCAACGACCTGTTCCTGCCTTCGTATCTCGGCAACGCGGGCGGCGCGGCGCGACTGTCCTCCAACTCGTGGGGCTCGACCTCGAACGGCGCCTACACGCTCAATTCGCTGCAGGTCGATCAGTTCATGTGGAACCATCCCGACTACTTCATCTCGTTCTCGAACGGGAACAGCGGGCCGACCGGCGGCACCGTAGGCTCGCCGGCCAGCGCCAAGGACTGCATCGGGATGGGCGGCGTGCGCAACGGCCCGAACCAGAATCAGATCTACAACGGCACCAGCCGCGGCCCAACGCTCGACGGGCGGCGGAAGCCCACGGTCTGCGCGCCGGGCCAGAGCGTATTCTCGGCCAATGGCGCCACCACCAATGGCTACATCTCACTCACCGGCACCTCGATGGCGTCGCCCTCGGGCACCGGCGCGATCGCGCTGATCCGGCAGTACCTCACCGAAGGCTGGTACCCGACCGGCGCCAAGACCGCGGGCAACGGATTCAATCCTTCGGCCGCGCTACTCAAGGCGATGGCGATCAACTCGGCAGACAACGGTGTGATGGGCTTCACCGCGCCCGACAACAACATCGGCTGGGGCCGGATCGACGTCGACAACGTGCTCTATTTCCCGGGCGATCAGCGCAAGCTGCTGCTCGAGGATTTCACTTCGGGGCTGCAGAGCGGCCAGTACGTCGAGTACCAGGTGGCGGTGGTGGATACCACCCAACCGCTCAAGGTGTCGCTGTGCTGGACCGACTACCCGGGGAGTCCGTCGGCGGCGGTGCAGCTCGTCAACAATCTCGATCTCACCGTGAGCCAGGGCGCCACGGTCTACAAGGGCAACTCGTTCGCGGTGAGCGGCTATTCGGCGCAGGGCGGCGTCGCCGACAATCGCAATGTCGAAGAGGGCGTGTCGGTCGCGACGCCGACCAAGGGCGTGTGGACGGTGCGCGTGGCGGCGCCCTCGGTGCCGATGGGCCCGCAGCCGTTCGGCCTCGTCATCACCGGCGGCGTCGGCAACGGCGCCGGCACGCTGGCGATGGATCGCTCCTCGTACGGCTCGAGCAGCACCATGCAGCTCCAGGTGGTGGACACCGACGTCATTCCGCCGGTCACCGTAAACGTCAGCTCGAGCACCGAGCCGGGCGGCGAAACCGTCACGCTCACGGGCGCCAGCGGCGTTTACACCGGCTCGATCAATCTGGCGCCCACGCTGCCGGCCGCGGCCGACGGCGTTCTGTCGGTCTCGAACGGCGACGGGCTCACCGCCAACTACAGCGACGCCACGACCAGCGCCATCATGGTGGCGCACGCCTCGGTGGACTTTTCGACGCCCGTGATCACCAACGTGCACGCCGCTTCTCTCGGTCCGGTCGGAAATCTCATCACATGGGACACCGACCGCAATTCGACCTCGCGCGTGATCTATGGAACCACGACGGCGCTGGAGCTGGGCAATGTGGATTCCATTGGCTACGCGACGCATCATCAGGTGCTGGTGAGCGGGGTCAGCGCCGGACAGACCTACTACTACGACGTGCAGTCGGTGAGCCTGTCGGGCAGCTCGGCGCGCGACGACCGCGGCGGCGGCCACTATCGCTTCACCGCCAAGGCGCCGGGCGACGTGCTGCTGATGCTCGGCGACGCCGGCTTCGAGCGCCTGATCACCTGGCAGAGCTCGCTCAACGACGACAGCTACGACTACGACATCTGGTCGGGGTCGCTCGCCGACAATCCCGCGCTCGGCGATCAGAACAGCGGACTGCGCTCCTACAAGGCGGTGATCTTCCAATGCGGCATCGACGACTATCCGCCGGTCTCCGACACGCAGGCGAGCGCGTTCGATTCGTATCTCAGCGGCGGCGGGCGGCTGTGGATCCTCGGCCACGATCTCGGCTGGGGCCTCGCCGATCCGAGCTCGCCGAGCTACAGCGCGGCGCGCGCGGCGTGGCTGCAGAACACGCTCCACGCCAACTTCCTCGCCGATCCCGCCACCTGGGCGACCGAGAACGGCGTGCTGAACGATCCGATTTCGGGACCGTTCGTGAGTCCCAACGGCGTGTCGTACTCGCCGTTCGGCTCCGGCCAGGCGGGTGACGAAGTCTCGATCAACGCTGGCACCGGCACCGGCAACTACGTGTGGATGGACACCGACGCCTCGCCCGACAACAACGTGCTCCGCTGGGAGAGCAACATGGCCAACGGGACACCCGGCACCGGCACCTGGGCGGGGCTGCCGTCGCGGCTGGTCAGCGAGTTCCTCGAGTTCACCGCGATGAGGCCGCCGTTCGCTTCGCCCGACGCGATCCGCGACACCATCCTCGACCGCACGCTGACCTGGCTGTTCGCGCGGCAGCGCCCGCAGGTGACCCTGGCTTCGCCGAACGGCGGCGAGAGCATTACGACGCCGACCACCAACATCACCTGGACCGAGAGCGTGGGCGGTGGATTCAGCGTCGCCAACCGGACGATCGAGTACTCGACCGACGGTGGCGACTCGTGGAGCACGGTCGCGACCGGCGTGGGCGCGAGCCCTTACGTCTGGAACCTGAGCGGCGTGCCGAACACCACGCACGCGCGGGTGCGCGTGCGCATCTCGGACAACGGCTCGCCGTCGTTCCGCGCCTCGGATCCCAGCGCCGCCGACTTCACCATCAATCGCGGCGGCGGTGACGTCGAAGGCCCGGCGGTGGTGCCGGGATCGATCGCCGTCAATCCCAATCCGGTGGTGCGCGGCACGAGCGCGGCGCTGACCGCGACGGTGAGCGACGCCAACACCGGCGGCGGCGTGGTAGACGCGGCCGAGTGGTCGTTCGGCCCGACGCCGGCTGCGGCCGGCAGCGGCACGCCGATGAACGGCGTTTACGGCGCCACCAGCGTTGCGGTGTCGCTGGTGCTCAACACCCAGTACTTCGTGCTCGGCCCGCAGAAGCTGTGGGTGCGCGGGCACGACGCGGCCGGCAACTGGGGCGCGGCTTCGTCGCTCGACGTGCAGGTGAATGGCACCGGCACCACCGGGGTGGGCGAGGTTCCGGCGGTCAGCTTCCTGTCGCAGAACGCGCCCAATCCCGCCGGCGCCGGGACCACCATTCGCTTCGGACTCGCGCGCTCGGGCGCGATCGCGCTCGACATATTCGACGCCCAGGGGCGGCGCGTGCGGC
>DATKAB010000110.1 GCA_035498555.1 Candidatus Sulfotelmatobacter sp. | reverse complement strand
TCCTTCCTCACCGTGGCGACCAAATACGAGCACGCGGGCAAGGCGCCGGACTCGCTCTTGCGCCTCGGCCAGTCGCTCGCCGCGCTGAACAAGAAGGAAGCGGCCTGCGCTACGCTGTCCGAAGTCAACCGCAAGTACCCGAAGGCGTCCGCCAGCGTGAAGCGCGGCGTGACGCAGGAACTCAAACGCGTGCATTGTTAGGGCATCGGCCCTAAAAGTGGGCTCCGGTTCTCGGATCAGATCATGCCCACTGACACTCCGGTCTCGGCCCGCGAAGCGCAAACGCTGTTCGGCGACCTCTGGTCGGCGCCGGCGCTGGTGCTGGCCGTCTCCGGCGGCGCGGACTCGACCGCGCTGATGCTGCTCGCCGCCCGCTGGCGTAGCGCGCGCAAGGCGGGCCCCAAGCTCATCGTCGTCACCATCGATCACGGCCTGCGCCCCGAGGCGAAGCGCGAAGCGGCGGCGGTGGCGCGGCTCGCGCGCCAACTCAAGATCGCGCATCGCACCTTGCGCTGGACCGGCCGGAAGCCCACGACCGGGCTGCAGCAGGCGGCGCGCGCCGCGCGCTACGCGCTGCTCGGAAGAGCGGCGCACGAAGCCGGCGCGCCCTTCGTGCTCACGGCGCATACGCTCGACGACCAGGCGGAAACGGTGCTGATCCGCATGAGCCGCGGCAGCGGGCTCGCCGGGTTGGGGGCAATGCAAAGAGTTTCCGTCATTCCGGGACGGCCCGAAGGGCCGGACCCGGAATCCAGGGCGACCAAGCAACGCCCATCCGTGGGCTCTGGATTCCGGGTTCGCTCGCTGCGCGAGCGCCCCGGAATGACAATGCTCCTCCGCCCGCTGCTCGAGATTCCCAAATCGCGGCTGATCGCTACGTTGCGGGCGGCGGAGATCGGCTATGCCGAGGACCCCTCCAACCGCGACCCGCGCTTCACCCGCGCCCGCCTGCGTGCGCTGATGCCCGAGTTGGCGCGCGAGGGGCTCGATGCCGCCCGGCTCGCTTTGCTCGCCCGGCGCCTGAAGCGGGCGGACGCCGCGATCGAAGCGGCGGTCGACCGCGCCGAGCGCGATCTCACCGTCGAGACGCGGGCAGGGGCGGTCAGCTTCGAAGCCCGCCGCGTCGCTGGCCTGCCCGACGAGGTGGCGCTGCGCCTGCTCGGCCGTGCCATCGGGGCGCTCGGCGACGAGGGTCCGGTCGAGCTGGCCAAGCTGGAAACGCTGAAATCCGCCCTCGATGCCGCGCAAACGGGCGAAAACCAGCCGTTTCGCCGCACTCTGGCCGGCGCTCTTGTCACATTGGCTGGCGGTCAAATCCTGGTAGAGAGGGCTCCGCCGCGGCGAGGCAGACGCTTAACCACGCGCCGATCGGTTGAGGCCAAGCGGGCAAAAGCGCGCTAGAATGTTTGAGAATCGGGGCCTTTCCTTGCCGGCCCGCGCTGCCTACATTGTGGTCCGGGTCGGACGTTAATTCGCCCCGAAAGCTGGGCACGAAATGAAGGCCGCAGGCGCCGGAACGCGCGGCCCGTTAGGAACGCCTGATGAACGCCAATCTCCGTAATTTCGCCCTCTGGGTGATCATTGTCCTGCTGCTGCTCGCCCTGTTCACGCTCTTCCAGAACCCGGGTCAGCGCACCTCGTCGCAGGACATCTCCTTCTCGCAGCTGCTCAACGAGGTCGACCAGGGCCGCGTGCGCGATGTCGTCATCCAGGGTCCGGAAATCCACGGCACCTTCTCGAACGGCACCGCCTTCCAGACCTATGCGCCGAACGACCCGCAGCTGATCCAGAAGCTCTACGCCAAGGGCGTCTCCATCACCGCGCGGCCGCCGTCGGACAACGTGCCGTGGTTCGTCTCGCTGCTCGTCTCCTGGCTGCCTTTCATCGCGCTGATCGGCGTGTGGATCTTCCTGTCGCGCCAGATGCAAGGCGCCGGCGGCAAGGCGCTCGGCTTCGGCAAGTCGCGCGCCAAGCTGCTCGCCGAAGCGCACGGCCGCGTCACCTTCGAGGACGTCGCCGGCGTCGACGAGGCCAAGCAGGATCTGCAGGAGATCGTCGAATTCCTGCGCGATCCCGGCAAATTCCAGCGCCTGGGCGGACGCATTCCGCGCGGCGTCTTGCTGGTCGGCCCGCCGGGCACCGGCAAGACCTTGATCGCGCGCGCGGTCGCCGGCGAAGCCAATGTGCCGTTCTTCACCATTTCCGGCTCCGACTTCGTCGAGATGTTCGTCGGCGTCGGCGCTTCCCGCGTGCGCGACATGTTCGAGCAGGCGAAGAAGAACGCGCCCTGCATCATCTTCATCGACGAAATCGACGCGGTGGGCCGCCATCGCGGCGCCGGCCTCGGCGGCGGCAATGACGAGCG
>DATKAB010000109.1 GCA_035498555.1 Candidatus Sulfotelmatobacter sp. | reverse complement strand
ACACCCTCGGGGGCGCCACGGTCTCGCTCTCGCTGATCGCGCGGGCGCGCTCCGGCACTTCGATGAAGTCCTCGCCGGGATTGATGAAGCGATTCAGTTCGAGCTGGTACTGGCGATCGTGTAGCTCGCGATAGCGGCCATGTTTCACCATCAGCTGCTCGTGGGTGCCGCGCTCGACGATTTCGCCCCCTTCGAGCACCAGGATCTGATCGGCGCCCCGAATCGTAGACAGCCGGTGCGCGATCACGAACGTGGTGCGCCCGCGCATCAGCGAGCGCAGCCCGTCCTGAATCATGGCCTCGCTCTCGGAGTCGAGACTCGAGGTCGCCTCGTCCAAGATCAATATCTTGGGGTTGGCCAGAATGGCCCGCGCGATCGAGACCCGCTGCCGCTGCCCGCCCGAGAGACGCACGCCACGCTCGCCGACGATGGTGTCGTAGCCTTTCTCGAAGCGGTCGATGAACTCGTCGCAGTGGGCGATGCGGCTCACTTCGCGAATGCGTTCGGGCGTGGCGTTGGGCCGCGAGAACGCGATGTTCTCGGCGATGGTGCCGTCGAACAGAAAGTTGTCCTGCAGCACGACGCCGAGATGATCGCGATAGTCGGCGAGCCGCACGGTGGCGAGGTCGCGGCCGTCGAGCATCACGCGCCCGGACTTCGGGCGATTGAACGCCATCACCAGGCTGATCAGCGTGCTCTTGCCCGAGCCGCTCGAACCGACCAGCGCGGTGGTGGTTCCCGCCGGCGCGTTGAAGCTGACGTGCTTGAGAACCGGCGCGCCGGCGTTGTACTCGAAGCTCACGTCCTCGAACGCGATGTCGCCCTTCATGGGGCCAAGCGCCGGGCGCTCCGCGTCGCTCGCGTCCTCGGCCACCATCGCCTGCAGGTCGCGGATGCGGTCGAGGCCGGCGAACGCCTCGGTGATCTGGGTGCCGATGTTGGCGATCTCGACCAGCGGGCCGGCCAGCATGCCGGTGAACGCCAGATACATCACCAGCCCACCGACGGTCATCTTGCCGGCGAGGATGGACTGGCCGCCGACCAGCATCATGATCACCCCGATCGCGCCCACGATGATGGTCGAGAACGCCTGCGTGCCCGACACCGCGGTGATGGATTGCGCCACGTTGCGCAGCAGCCGATTCGCGCCCCGCGTGAAAACGATCTGCTCGCGATGTTCGGCGGTGTAGGCCTTGACGATGCGCACGCCGCCCAGCGTTTCGGCGAGCCGCCCCGTGACCTCGGCGTTGATCTTGCCGCGCTCGCGGAACAGCGGGCGGAAGCGCTTGAACACCCAGGTCATGAATCCGCTGAAAATCGCCAGCACCGCCAGCGTGATCAGGGTGAGGCGCCAGTTGAGATTGAGCAGCACCACCAGCGCGACGATCGCGGTCAGGATCCCGCCGATCAATTGCACGAGCCCGGTGCCGACCAGATTCCGGATGCCCTCGGCGTCGGTCATGATGCGGGAGATCAGAATGCCGGTCTGAGTCGAGTCGAAGTAGCGCACCGGAAGCCGCGTGACGTGCGCCATGACCCTGCGGCGCATGTCGGTGATCGCGCGCTGCGCGGTGATCGACACCACCTGCGACAGGCCGAAGCCCGAGAGCGCCTGGATCAGCGTGGCGCCGCCGGCCGCGAGCGCCAGCGGAACCAGCAGCTGCACGTGACGCTTGCCGATCACGTCGTCGATCAGCGTCTTCGAGGTGAAGGGCAGCACCAGTCCGGCGGCGCGGCTGATCACCAGCAGCACCAGGCCGATGCCGAGCTGGCGCCGGTGCTGAACGATCAGCTCGCGCGATTCGCGCCAGACGTCGTTCAGGCTGGGGTTCTTGCGGCGGGCTTCGCTCACGGTGCCGAGGCTAGCAGCCGCGCCGGGGCCGGAAAAGCGCCCCGAGCTTGACGACTCCTTGGCGTGCGGCAGCGGGCTGACGCGCTCGATTCTCAACTCAAGCTCCTCGCGACTCCGAAAACCTCGTTACCTGAGAAATCTTTCCACCCGCGGCGCCTGGCGCTGCACCTCGGCGATCTTGTCGGGGTCGTTGGGGAACAGGCCGACCTGCGCCAGCCGCGGAACCAGGTCCATCCAGAAACGCTCCCGCGCGAACACGTGGCGGAAGGTCTGCAGGCCCTCGGGTTCGCGACCGTTGGTGTACATCGAGACCGCCGCCCAGAACTGCAGCTCGACCACTTCGGGAGCGAGCTTCGCCGCCTGCTCGTAGTTCTTGAGCGCCTCTTCCGGCTTCTTCTCCGAGATCGCATTGTCGCCGGCGTCTTCATAGTTGTAGGCGCGGCGCAGCTTGATGAGCCGCCGCAATTCCCCGAGCGGATCCTTGCTGTCCTCGACGCGCAGATCGATCACGCGATCCGCCCACGGCTTGCCGCTCGATTTCGCCTTCACGATCACCATCGCCGCCGACTGACGCCCGCGGATGTCGCCGCCCGCGCGCTCGCCGGCCTCGAGCGCCTGCATCATCCGCTCGGCGAGGTCGCCCTTCGCCGCCTCGTAGGCGCGCGCCATCGCCGGCCAGATTGCGTCGCTGCGCATGAGATTGGCCTGACACGAATAGTCCTTGCCGACGTGCTGGCCCGCGAACGGAATGCACCTGGGTCCCGTCCATGCGTCGACGCGACCCTGAGCGTCGATCATCGCCACCTGGCGCCCGTCGCGCGCGGTGTCGGCGGCGACCAGCTGCTTCAAGGCCTCGGGCGCCGGCACCCCTTTGCGCATCAGCTCGAGACCGTTGGGACCGTAGTCGACCAGCACCAGTGACTGTGTCGCCACCGCGCCGACTCCGGCCTCGGCCCATGGAACCACCGGGCCGACCGAGAAGTAGTGCGACTGCACCGCCACGCCGAGCTCGCCGGTCTCGGGATCGCGCGCCACGATCGAATAAGTGTGAGCGATCGGGCCGATCTTGTCGGCAGCGAGAGCGGCCTGTGGCGAGAGCGCCAGCAGGCAGGGCGCGAGAGCGACGATCTGGGAACCGCGACGAGCGTGGCGCTTCATGTCTGCCTCCATGAGATCGAGTGGAAGCCCGGAGGCTAGCACCTCGCGCACCGTTGCTCGATTCCGCTACCTTGCCCGGTCGAGACCGACCGCCCATTACCATGCCCGGACATTTCACTCCATCCGACGCCCAGCAGCTCGCCTCGCACGGCATCTCCGTGGAAGAGGCCGAGCGACAGCTTGCCTTGCTCGCCCATCCACCCGCCCCGGTCGTGCTCGATCGGCCGTGCACCATCGGCGACGGTATCGTGCGCGTTGGCGCCGAGGAAGGTCGCGAGCTGCTGCGGCTTCACGCCGACGCCGCCGATCGCGGGCGGGTCGGCATGTTCGTCCCAGCTTCGGGCGCCGCGAGCCGCATGTTCCGCGATCTCATGATCTGCCGCGCCGAACCGGAGCTGATGACGCCCCAAGGCCTCGATGCCGCGGCGCGCGCCGGGCGAGCCGAAGCGAGGGCGATGCGGGAATTCCTCGCCGGCATCGATCGCTTCGCCTTCTTCGCGGGGCTCAAGGCCGAGGCGGAACGCAACGGAGCTCGGCTTCGCGATCTGGTGCGGAGCGGTCCGTACGAGACGATTCTCGAAGCGCTGCTCGACGAGGAGACGCTCGATGCCGCGCGGACGCCCAAGGGCCTGCTTCCGTTCCACGCCTATCCGGAGGGGCCCCGTGCCGCGTTCGAAGAACACCTGATCGAGGCGACCCAGGTGGTCGCGGATGGCGAAGGTGTGTGCCGGCTGCACTTCACCGTGTCGCCCGAGCACCGGCGGCGCTTCGAGGCGCGAATCGCCGACGTCGGGCCGCAGCTCGAGGAGCGGCTCGACGTGCGGCTCGACGTGGAGCTCTCCGAGCAGCGACCGGCCACCGACACGATCGCAGCGGCGCTCGACGGCGAGGCGTTCCGCCATGCCGACGGCTCGCTGCTGCTGCGGCCATCCGGACATGGCGCGCTGATCGAGAACCTCGCCGACCTCCCCGGTGATCTGGTGATGGTGCGCAACATCGACAATGTGGCGCACGACCGGTTCAAGCCGCCCACGTTCTCCTGGTCGCGGATCGTGATCGGCATGGTGGCAGGGCTCGAGCGGCGCGCGGTGGAGTTGCTCCGGCGCCTCGAGAGCGGCGCCGACGCGACGGCAACCGAGGAGGCGGCGCATTTCCTGCGCGAGACGTTCCATCGAGTTCCGCCCCCGGACGCCGCGGGCAATGGCGCGGCCGCGAATTCGGCGCTGGCGGCGTGGGCCCACTCGCAGCTCGCGCGCCCGATCCGGGTGTGCGGCATGGTGCCCAACACCGGCGAGCCGGGCGGCGGGCCGATGTGGGTGCGCGGAACCGACGGCGAGGTCACGCCGCAGATCGTCGAGCTGTCGCAGGTGAACAACGCCGATCCCGCGCAGAAGAAAGTGGTGGCGTCAGCCACCCACTTCAATCCGGTGTTCATGGCGCTGGCGCTCCGCGACGCTCGGGACCGGGTCTATCCGCTCGCGCAATTCGTGGATCGTCAGGCGGTGATGATCGCGAGGAAGAGCGACGGCGGCCGCGAGCTCAAGACTCTCGAGCGGCCGGGCCTGTGGAATGGCGCGATGGCGGGCTGGAACAGCCGGTTCGTCGAAGTGCCGCTCACCGTCTTCAATCCCGTGAAGACGGTGAACGATCTGCTGCGCCAGGAGCACCAGCCCGGCTGAGAGAAGCGTTTTTCACCGCGGCGCGATCGGCGGCTCGAACTGGATTCTGGTCTGGTGAACGTCGAGCGTCGGGCCCAGCTCGTACACGTTCCGGTAGCCGTAGTTGTAGAGCGCGATGAACGTGGAGAGATTGAGCGACGCGGTCGCGAGCTTGGAAGGGAACGCGTTCGGAGCGTTGAGGAAATTGTTGTTGCAGTAGATCAGGATGCGCGTGCTCTTGTCTGGAATCGTCCGCGCGAGGCTGGCGACCGCGATGTCGGGGAAGCTGAGATTGACGGCGCCCTTCACGTGCAGCAGGTCATACTTGTCGTGGCTGCGTGCGTCGAGGATCAACGTGCCGGGCATGCGGCTCATGCGGATGAAATCGTCCTCGCTGACGCGGTGCCTCAGGCGTAGCGCGGCGGCCTCCTGAGAGACCTTCAGGAAGCCGTTCATGTCGATCGATGGATTCGCTGGAGGCAGGATCGGCGTCACCACCATCGGAGCGGGCTTCACGATCGCCGACTGAGGCGGAGCGGGGGCCGCGTTCGCGGGCGGCGCCTGGTCGGCGCGCGAGATCGAGGCGCTGAACGCGATCGCCAGCGCCAGAGTCGCGTTGCCCGCAGTGATCGATCTTCTCATCCGGTCCGCTCCCTTCCGCCGGTCGGGGACCACACGCCCCGCATGAAGGGGATCGGCAGGGAACGGGAGGGGCTCCAGCGAAGACTGGCGGCGACATCCCGTCGCCGCCAGTTCTTACAGGCTCTTGACGCTGGCTCGCGCTACTCGAGCACTGCGGCCCTCACCATCCGCGATTCGGCCCCGCAGGTGAGCCGCACCAGATAGACGCCGGGCGGAAGCATCCGGCCATCTGCAAGATCGATGGAATGCTCTCCGGGGCCGAATCCGCCGACGTCGCGATTCGTGATGCGCCGCCCGCTCACATCGAGCAGCTCGATCCGGCCCGGTCGCGAAGCCGGCAGCGAGAAGCGCACCACCAGCCCCGGCCCGCGCGCGGGATTCGGGCTCGGCGGAGCAAGCGCGAACTCGGCCGGACCGGGGTCGCCCACCGCGGTGATTCCATTGGGGCCGACGAGCGAGAACGGGCTCACGTTGCCGTTCACGTCCACCGCGGCGAGCTTGTACCAGGAGCCCGCCGGGCCGACATCCTGATATCCGGTGTCAGGGAGCGAGGCGACGAAGTTGCCGGGACCGGGAACGAAGCCGCTCGAAGCACCGCGATAGAGCTTGTAATACCAGAAGTCCGCTTCGGTGTTGGCGCCCCAGTGAAGATGCGTGGCACCTCCCGAATAGGCGCCGAGGAATGGTGCCGGTGGCGCGGGCGGCAGATTGTCCACCGAGTAACCCGAGTCCGGCGCCGAGTCGTAGTAGACGCCGGGCGTCGCGGTGGACGCTCGCACCAGGAAGACGCTGAAGTGAGCGCCGGTGGTGTTCGAATCGATGACCGTCGGCGCCACCAGGTCGTATTCGGTTTCAATGTTGGCCGGGACGCTGGCGACGAAATCCCAGCCGGCCAGCTCGGTTTGATTGGGCACGAGCGTGGCTCGAGGAGCACGCGCCAGCGATGCGCCGATCACGAGCTGGCGCCGGAACACGTCGTAGCGCGCGATCGGCGTCGGTGAGCTGTAGAAGTCGAACGGGCTCCGCGCGAAGGCCAGGTGGACGCGACCTCCCTCATCGGCCGTTACGTCCTTCGTCGAGACGATGTGACCGGCCGCGGACGTGACGACTCGCTGGCTGACAATCGGCGAAACGCTGGCGACGAACCGCGAGATCGGCCGATAGAGCGCCCACAGCGACCGAACCCCCAGCCGAGTCGTGGTAATCGAGATCGCCGCGACGCCACCCGCCAGATTCGTGTACCCGAGCGGCGTGGCGCCGTCGTAGAAGAAGACCGGCCCGGTGAGCGGTCCCGCCCCCGGCGCGGTGGTCGTGACCGTGGCGGACAGCACGAGCGGCCCCGGGCGCACCGCGGGGTTGGGCGTCACGCTCAGCGCGGTCTGCGTGCTCTCGAGCGCGAGGTCGGTTCCGATCTTCGCAAAATTGTTCTCGGAGAACACCAGATCGGGCTTGCCGTCGCCGTTCAGATCGGCGATCGCGACCGAGTAGGGATCGACCCCCTGGAATCCGATGACGCGCGGGGCGAATACGCCGCTGCCTCGGCCGGACAAGATCGAAAGCGCATTGCTTCCCTGCTCGCAGACCACCAGGTCCGGCAGCCCGTCACCGTCGATGTCGCGGATCGCCACCCCCTGCGGATTGGTTCCGGTGCCGTAGTCGCTCCTGATGAACGACGTGCCGGTTCCATTTCCGATCAGGACCGAGACACTCGGGCCCGCGCTGTTGGTGACCACCAGGTCGGCCTTGCCGTCGCCATTGACGTCGCCAATCGCGAGGCCATGAGGCGTTGTGCCGGTGGCCACCGTCACCTGCGGATTGAGTCCACCGGTGCCGTTGCCGAGGAAGATGGAAACCGTGTTCGTCGCGCCGTTGGTGACCACGATGTCCGGATTCCCGTCACCGTTGAGATCGCCGGCGGCGATCGCGTTGGGAGAGGATCCGGCCGTGACGTCGGTCTTCGCGCCGAACGTGCCGCTGCCGTTGTTGAGCAGGATCGAGACGCTGTTGCCGGTGGAATTGACCGTCACCAGATCCGGCCGGCCGTCATGGTTGAGATCGACCGCCACGATCCCCGCCGGGAACAGACCCGTCGTGTAATCGACGTGCGCCGCGAAGTTGCCGACGCCGTTTCCCATCAGCACCGACAGCGTGTTGAACCCGCCGCCGGCGATTGCGATGTCGGGATTGCCGTCGAGATTGAAGTCGGCCACCGCGACTCCGAACGAGCCACCGGTGAGACTGAAGTCGGTCTTGGGCCCGAAGCCACCTGCGCCGTCACCCAGCAGGGTCGAGACCGACATGCTGGCGGTATTGGCGACGACGGCGTCGAGCCTGCCGTCGTGATTCAGATCGGCGAGCACGACCTGCCCGGGAAAACTTCCCACCACGGCATCGGTCTTCGGAGTGAACGGGAATCCATTGTCGTTGAGCAGCACCGACACCGAGGACCCCGAGTTGTTGGCGGTGACGACGTCCAGCAGGCCGTCACCGTTCATGTCCACCACCGCGACGCCATCCGGGCCGATTCCGGCGCTGGTGAGCGCCGGGAGCGAGAAGCCGCCGTCTCCGTCACCAGTCAGCACCGCGATGCTGTTGGCGCCGGTGTCGGCGATCACGATGTCGGGAGAGCCGCCGATGCTGTGCGTGCACCCCGTGGCCACCGAGATGATGTTGGTGCCGATGGCGTACGCGGTCCGCGCGCCGACTCCGATCGGGCCCAGCCAGACCGTGACCGAGTCGGTGACATTGCTGGTCGCGACCAGGTCGGGAGTGCCGTCCTGGTTGAAATCGGTGGTGGCGACGCCGGTCGGACTGGTCACCGCGACGGTCGCCGGCGTGCCGAATCCGCCGGAGCCGTCGCCGTGCAGGATCGTAATGCTGTTGGAGCCGTGATTCGCGACCGCGAGATCCACGTGACCGTCGCCGTCGAAATCTGCCGCAGCCAGCGACGTGGAAGTGCTGCCGCTGGTGAAATCCCTGCGCGAACCGAGACCCCCGGCTCCGTCGCCGAGGAGGACCGTGACGCCCGAGCCGCTCTGCGTGCTGACCGCGACGTCCGGCCGGCCGTCTTCGTTGAAGTCGGCGATCACGGCGCAATTCGGCAGCGGCCCCGTCGCGACGTCGGTCTTCACACCGAAGCCACCAATGCCATCGCCGAGCAGGATCGAAATCGTGCCCGCGGTTTGATTCGTGACCACCAGATCGGGCCGCCCGTCACCATTCAGGTCGCCCACCGCCACGTTGGTGGGACCGTTTCCGGTCGGCCAATCGACATGGAACGAGAGATGACCGCCGCCGGTGCCCAGCAGCACCGAGACGACGTTCGCCGAGAAACAGGGAGCGATCACATCGGGCCGCCCGTCGCTGTTGAGATCGGCGACCGAGACGTTGTAAGTGCCGGCAGCAGTCGTGTAGTCGATTCGGGTGCTCAGGGTGAACGCGGCGGCGATTTGGGCGGAGCCGGGCAAATACAAGAGCAGTGCAATGAGGATGGAACCGTGAAACTGTGGGCGGAGCTTCATGGCGACCTCTCGAGTCGGGCGCCGCGGGCGATTCCGGACGCGCGTGACGAACAGACGATCGGGAGGTCACGGAAATCACAGCCCCGGCCCGAGTCTCCGGCCGCCGCCGAACCGCCGCTCTCAGGGAATCTGGAGCGGCGCGGTCTCCGACTGGGCGAGCGGGGTGCTGCCCTTCCTGGCGCTGACCTGCCAGAGGACGGTCGAGCGGCGCGAGAGGCCGGACGGCAATGCCACCAGCGAGAGCACGAGCCGTGGCTCGCTCGTGGCCGGGGCGTGGGCCAGATCGCGGAGGTCGGAGGCGAAGAACGCGACCTCGTAGCGATCGGCCCCCGCGACCGGCTCCCAGCTCAGCTCGAGCCCCTCGGCGGTCGCGCGCGGCGCGTGAAGCGCCAGCTCGACGGTTCCACCGACTCGCCGGCCGCGCAGGACCGGGTTGGACGCGCCGCGATGTTGCGTCGCGACCCAGGCGCCGGCCGCGACGATCACGATCACGGCCAACGCCAGTACGGGTCGCAGGGCCGCCCACGACCGCCAGCTCCACGAATTCGACGGCGGGCGGCGTTCGCCGGCCGCGCCCGCGGCCGCGGGTCCGGCGCTCTGCCCCAGCTCGCGCACCAGCAATGCCTGGAGATGCGCCCGCGCCTGCTCGAGGCCGGCCTCCGCCCCGGCGGCACCGGGATTCACGAACGATCGGTAGGTGGCGAGCAGCGCGCGCCCGCGGGGCGAGCGCTCGAATTCTCGGCGCCGCGGATGATCGGACGAAAGCTCGGCGATCTCTCCCAGCTCCTCGATCGAAAACTCTCTATCGCGTTCCATCGGGCTCTCCCTTGCCAGTCTGCTCCTCGCGACTCAGCGCCGCGCGCAGTTTGCGGCGAGCCGTTTGCAGCAATCCACGCGCGCCCGACGCGGATTCGACTCCCAGTACTCGCGTGATCTCGTCCACCGGCATCCCCTCGACGCAGCGCAGCCAGATCGCGTTTTGTTCAAGTGGTTCGAGGTGTTCCATCACCAGTCGCTCCAGCCTCGCTTCGCCTTCGCGCTCGATCCACAGCGCCTCGGGGTTGGCGCCGCCGTCGCTCAGCTCATCGGTTTCCACCTCGTCGTCACGCGTCAGGCTGCGCGGGCGCAGCGCGGTCCGGCAGCGGTTGCGCACGATCGCGAACAGCCACGACGCGAATCGCGCGCGCCCCTCGAACCCCGGCAGCCCCCGCAGCGCATCGATCATCGCTTCCTGCGCCAGATCGAGCGCGCGATCGCGGTCGCGCACCATCCGGAAGCAGTAGAGATAGATTCGCTCCATGTACCGGCCGAGCAGCGCCTCGATGGCGGCGCGCCCAGCGGCTCCGTCGGGATCCTCGCGCACGCGACGCAGCAGCTCTTCGTCCGGGGCGTTGCGATGCGTGTCGCTCACGAGAAGGACGATCCCCGAGTCGGTTCGTCACAGCCGAAATGCGCGCGGTCAGGCACGGCGGCGCAACGCCAGTCGGGATTCGGGTTTGCCCACCAGCACGAACCCCGCCCAGTAGCGCGGATGGCGGGTCTCGGGTCGGGCCATGGTCTCGAGCTGCGCGGAGCGCAGCGCGGCGGCCGGCGTCTCGCCATGAAGCAGCTTCGAATAAAAATCCTCCATGAAGGTCGCGGTCGCACGGTCGTCCACCGGCCACAGAGTACACACGACCGAGGGCACTCCCGCGCCGAGGAACGCGGTGGAAAGCCCCAGCACGCCCTCGCCGAACAGTTCGCGGCTGCCATAGGACTGGCAGCCGGAGAGCACCGCGAGCCGGGCGCGCAGCCTGAGACTGGCGATGGTGGAGGCACGGAGGAACTCCAGCTCTCGAGGCGCGGCGGAAGAAGTGAGCTGGATGCCCGAGCGCCACGGGGCGTCGATGTTGACCTCGGTGTGAGCCGCGACATGCACCGCGTCGCACCCGGCGAGCCGGCCCAGCAGCGCGTCGCGATCGAGAACGGCCGGATTCTCGAGCACTCGGACGTGCTCGATGTTGCGTTCGAGCCAGCGCACCTCCTGTTCGGCGCCCGTCAGGCGATCCGCGCCGTGCGCGCCACCCGCCAGCGCCAGCAGCTCGCCGGAAGCATTCGCTCCCTCACCGGGGAGGAGGTTGCGCAGAATGGTTGCCGAAGGAACCGTCACCACTTCGCGATCCGCCAGCACGACGCGGCCCTCGAGCCGCAGCGCGCCAAAGGGAACGCCCGCCAGCTCGGCGTCGGGCGCGATGATCACGCGACGGGCGGCATGGACGAGATCCGCATACCCGGCGAGCAATCCGAGCCCCAGCGATGCGGCCGCCGCGTCGCAGGCGGAGACCGCCGGAGCGTCGCTGCCGCGCGCCGCGAACAGACTGCCGCTTCGCGCGATCCTGGTGCGCAGCTCGCGCGAGTTGCCCAGCGAGACCCACCGGAACGCCCGTGGCGAGGCCGCGCAGGCGAACGCCGAGTCGGGACCGGTATAGAAATCGAGAAACAGCTCGCCTTCGCGAAGGCCGCCGCTCTGCAGCCATGCGAGAGTCGCCGCCACGCGGGACTGCGTCGAGGCCAGCCTTCCTCCCATGCGCTCCTCGAGCGTGCGCGCCTTGAATCTCTGAATGGCATCGAATGCGCGCCGCTCCTCCTTCTCGCGCTCCGGCCCGCCGGACTCGCCGGCGATCAGCACCTGGAACTCCTGGTAGAGCATCGCGGCATCGGGCCCGCGCGATTCGCGCCACTCCGGATCGCCGGGCGTGCCACGCCAGCGTTCCCAGCCCGAGGCGGCCTCTTCCAGCTCTCGAAACGCGAGCTCGTGCTGGCCCAGCGCGGCGTGGCAGCGGGAACGGTAGAGCTGGTCGCGCCAGGCGTCGGCGGTGGAATCGGCGCTCGCGGCTTCGAGCAATCGCAGGCCCTCCTCGGGATGTCCGCTGAGCAGCTCGAGCTCGATCCGGTCGCGGCGGAGGTCTCGCCGCTGCAGTGCCGAGAGCGCGCCGCCCGCGCGATCGGCGATGCCGGCGGCCTGCGCGCGCGCAGCGGCGATGCGCCCCAGACCACGCAACGCCTCGATCTGTGCCAGCTCGGCGGCGGCGCGTGATTCCGGAGTCAGCGCCTGGCTACGACTCAGAGCCGAGTCGGCATCCGCCAGGCTCTCGTCGTAGCGGGCCTGCCGGGCCCGGATCTCCGCTCGCGTGATCCAGGCGCGAATCTCATGATCGAGATCGCCGAGCGCCTTCGATTCGCTCAACACGCTCTCGGCCGCGGCGGCCGCTTCGTCGTATCGGCCGAGATCCACCAGCGCCTGCGCCACGTTCAGTCGCGTCGACCTCGCGAAGTCCGACTTCCGGACCTGCTCATAGAGGGGCAGCGCGCGGTTCCAATCGGCCAGGGCGGTGGTGGGGTCGCCGTCGGCCTTCTCGATGTTGCCGAGATTGTTCCAGGCATTGGCGGCCGACAGCCATCGCGAGAGGCCGGCGCTCTCGGCGATCACGCGCTGATACTCGTTGCGCGCAAGATTGGTTTCGCCGAGCGCATCGTAGGCGCGGGCCAGCCCCACGTGGGCCTCGAGCGCCTCGGCGTTCAGGCCAGCTCGCGACAGCTCCGAGATCGCACTGCGATATTGCGGCACGGCGCGCGTGTACTGCCCCTCGCAGAGGTGCTGGTACGCGGCCAGCCAGTCGGCTCGCGCCACCGACGCGACGTTCCCCTGGGCGCGCGCGAGTCGCTGATTCTCGAGCGCGAGCGGTGCCGACTCCTTGAGACGCCCGGTGTTCTGATAGGCGAGGGTCAGCGCACGGAGCGCCGCGCACCACAGCGTCGTGTCGCGCAACTGAGGGGCGAGCTTGAGCGCCGCGCGAAGATCCTGTTCGCCGGCTTCGGTCTCGCCGCTAAATGCGAGCCGCCCGCCACGCTGCACCAGCGTCTGGAGCTCGAGCCGCCGATTGCCGCTGGCGCGCGCCGCGCGCAAGAGCGAATCGAGGAGCGCTTGCGACTCGCTCCAACGTCCGGCGACGACCAGCGAATCTTCGCGCCGGAAAATCGGGTAGTTGTCGGAGAGCGGCAGCGCGCTGCTGGTGGACGCATGGCCGGGCGTCGCGAGCGCGAGCGCCGACAGTGCCACGAGCGCGATCAACGACCCGGGTCGATCCACCGTTCCCCGAACGCGAAGCGCCGGCCGGGGTCGAACGCGTCGCGAAGCCCGGCGCGCATCGAGGCGACGGCCGCCTGCGGCGGAATCGCCGGTTCGATCGCGCTCGAGCCGCGATGATCGATCAGCGTGAAACCGGAATCGGCGAGCGACGCCGCGATCGCGGGTCCGTGGCCCTCGACCGGCCAAAGCTGAAGCCGGCCGGCCGACGCATGAAACACGAAGGGTCCGCCGGCCGCCGCATCGAGCACCGCGCCGAGCGCCGCCGGCGACGTGTCGGCGGTGGTGAAGCTGAGCCGCGCCCCGGGCGTTTCTTCGAGATCCGCGAGCCGATCGAGCAGCGCCCCGACTTCCGCGCCTTCGATTCGCACGGCGGGCTCTCCAAGCGCGCGGGTGGTGGCGATCTCCTGCTCGGCGACCCACGCGGCGTCGTCCTCCAGCGCCACGATCGCCACGCACTCGCCGCCCCGGCCCGCGACGCCGGCGGCTGCCGCGCGCTCGCCGCTCGGCACGGTGAGCGCCGAGGGTTCCAGGCGGGGGAACTCGCTCCATCGCGCCCGGTCTACGAGCGTGGCGCGATCGAGGGCGAAGACCAGCGCCACGCGCGTCGCCGGCGCCGGCTGCAGCTTGAGGCTGGCTTCCAGGATCACCGCCAGCCCGCCACGCGAGCCGCACAGCAGGCGATGAAGCCCGTAGCCGGCGACGTTCTTCACCACTTTCCCACCGCTGCGCGCACTCGACCCGTCGCCGAGCAGATAGCGCGCGCCGAGGACGCGATCACGCGCGGCACCGAAGCGGCGGCGGCGCGGCCCACAGGCGTTGGCCGCGAGCGCACCGCCGAGTGTGGCGCGGCGGGCGTGCGCCGCTTCGAGCGGGAGCTCCTGGCCGTGGCGCGCGAGCTCCGCGCGCAGCGTGGCGATGGTGATGCCGCATTCGGCGGTGAGCGTGAGATCGTCGGGCTGGTACTCGACCAGCCGATCGAGCGCGCCAATATCGAGCGCCAGGTCGTAACGTTCCGGCGCCGCCTCGCCGGGCAAGGCCACACCGCCGCCCCACGGAACCACGCTCAGGCCGTCGCGCGACGCGACGCGCAGCGCTTCCGCCGCCTCGTCGCGCGTCGCCGGCCGGAGCGCGAATCGCGGCACGAGGCCGGAGATCGCGAAACGCGCGGGATCCAACGCGCGGCTCGCGTCGAGGCCGAGAGCCGCCGACAGGGTGTCACTCATATCCACGGCCCCTCGACGTCGGCGCCGGCCGGCGCGCCGCGCATCACCGCCGGAGCCGCGCCCTCATGGGCGTGCGCGGCGGCCTCGCCGCACCCCGCGCCGCCCGGCAGCACCTTGCAGGGATTCAGGCGGCCTTCGGGATTGAGCGAGGTGCGCACGCGGTTCATGAGCACGAGATCCTCGGGCGCGAACAGCTCGCGCATCATCGGCTTCTTCTCGATGCCGACGCCGTGCTCGCCCGAGATGGTTCCCCCGAAGCGGATGCACATGCGCAGGATCTCCTGCGACACCTCGAGCGCCGCCTGCTGCGATTTCGGGTCGCCGAAGTGAAACGCGATGTGGGGATGGAGATTTCCGTCGCCGGCGTGGAACACGTTGCCGGTCTCGAGTCCGCGCTCCTCGCACAGCCGATAGACCGTGGCCAGCGCCTCGGCGAGCCGCGTGCGCGGCACCACGCCATCCATGATGTAGAAGCCGTTGCCGCTGCGGCCGAATGCGCCGAACGCCGACTTGCGGCCCTTCCACAGCGCGGCGCGCTCGGCATCGTCCTTCGCCACGCGCGTCGAGCGCGTGCCGTGCTCGCGCGCAATCGCAACGATGCGCTCGACCTGCGCCGGCAGACTCTCGGCCGGGCCGTCCACCTCGATCAGCAGAACGGCGGCGGCGTCGAGCGGCAGCCCGAGGTGGAGCCAGGCCTCGACCAGCTCGTTGACGTTGCGATCCATGATTTCCATCGCCGCCGGCACGATGCCCGCCGCGATCGTGGCCGAGACCGTGTTGCA
>DATKAB010000108.1 GCA_035498555.1 Candidatus Sulfotelmatobacter sp. | reverse complement strand
CTTCGGCGAAGTGCTGAGCGCGCTCGAGATGCTCGACGATGGCCGCGTGGTGGTGCTGGAGGCGAGCCCCGAGCAGTTCCAGAAGCACGGACTGGTGGGTTCGGACACCGAAGGTCTGGTGGACCTGCCGCGGACCATCGCTGGAGTCGAGGCGGTGGCGCTGTTCTCCGAGGTGGAGCCGGGCAAGATCAAGGTGTCGCTGCGCTCGACCGGCCGCGTGGCGGTCGACGAGATTTGCTCGCGGCTCGGCGGCGGCGGTCACATTCACGCGGCCGGCGTGCTGCTGCGCGGCACGCGGGCCGACGCGAGGGCGAAGGTGCTGCCGGAGCTGTCGCGACGCGTCGCGGCGCTCGAGCCGCGACGAACTCGAACGAACTGACCCGCGTTTCGCAGGGAGGCGACGTGGAAATCGAGCTCGAAGGAAAGAGCCTCGCGCATCAGTACGGCCCCGGGCGGGGTCTCGAGCCTCTCAGCTTCTCGCTGAGCGGCCCCGGTGTGGTCGCGGTCACCGGTCCCAACGGCTCGGGGAAGAGCACGCTGCTCCGGATCCTCGCCGGGCTCCTGCGCCCCTCGGCCGGCGCCTCGACGCTGCGGGTGGAGGGGCGCGAGTTCCAGCGTGCCGAACGACGCCAGGTGACGGGCTGGGCGTCGCCCGATCTCCACTTCTATGGGGAGCTCACCGTGCGTGAGAACCTCGAGTTCGCGGCCGAGGCGCGCGGCCTCGCCGGGCGGAGCGTGGCGGTGCGCGACGTGGTTGGGTCGGTCGGGCTCACCTCGCGGCTCGACGATCGCGCGGCGGCGCTCTCGACCGGCATGCACCAGCGGCTCCGGCTCGCCTTCGCCCTGCTTGGGAGTCCGCCGATCCTGCTGCTCGATGAGCCCGGGAGTCATCTCGACGCGGCCGGAAAGGGGCATTTGGTCGAGGTCCTGACGCGCCTGCGGGCCACGACCCGCGTGGTGCTGGCCACCAACGATCCGGGGGAACGAGACCTTGCCGAGCAGAGCATCGCGCTCGCTGGCCGCGGTCTGGGCGATACTGCGTAAGGAGTGCCGCAGCGAATGGCGTACGCGCTACGGCCTCAACTCGGCGCTGCTGTTCGCGGTGACCGCGCTGGTCGCGGTGAGCTTCGGCGCGGGGCGGCTCGGCGACCGGGTGGACGTCCTGGCCGCGATGCTGTGGATCGTGCTGCTGTTCGCGACGCTGGCGTCGCTCAGCCACGCCTTCGTGCGGGAAGTGGAGGGTCAGACCCTGTCGATGCTGCGCCGGGTGGCTTCGCCCACCGAGATTGCGATCGGCAAGCTGCTTTTCAATCTGTTGTTTCTTGCCGTGCTCGAGATCGTCACGGTTCCGTTGTTTCTGGTGCTGATGGGGGCCCCGCCTCCCCGCTGGGGCACGTTCCTCGCACTGCTGGCCCTGGGGAGCCTGGCGCTCGCGGTGTCCTCGACCCTGCTCGGCGCCTTGATCGCGCAGAGCCGGGGGCGAGGGGCGCTGTTCGCGGGAGTCTCGTTTCCGGTACTCTTGCCCGTGCTTGCCGCCGCGGTCAGCGGAACGCGGGCGCAGTGGCAGCAGCTGCCGGCGGGCGGGGAGATCCGCCTGCTCGCGGCGTACGGCGCCGCACTGATGGCCGCGAGTCTGCTCCTGTACGACCATCTGTGGGAGGAGTGAGGTGATCCTGCGCGGCCTGCTGCTGGTGTGGATCGCGGCCTGCATCGTGCTGGCGTTCGTGTGGGCGCCACTGGTGCCGGTGCTCGCCGACACCACGCGGGTTCTCTACTTCCACATCCCTTCGGCGTGGGTGACGGTGCTGGCGCTGGGCTGGAGCATGGTCGCCAGCCTGCTCTACCTGCGGACCCGCCGCATCGAGTTCGACGATCACGCCGCCACCGCCGCCGAGCTCGGCCTGCTGTTCTGCATCGCCGCCACCGTGAGCGGCGCGTTCTGGGCCAAGGCGATGTGGGGCGCCTACTGGAACTGGGATCCGCGCGAGACCTCGATCTTTTTCCTGCTCCTGATCTACGTCGCCTATCTCGCGCTGCGCAGCGCGATCGACGAGCCCGCGCGCCGCGCCCGGCTGGCCGCGATCTATTCGGCGATCGCGTTCGTGTCGGTGCCGTTCCTGATGTTCGTGGTGCCGCGCATCTATTTCTCGCTCCATCCCGATCCGATCATCAACACCCGTGGCAAAGTGGACATGGACCCGCGCATCCGGGTGGTGTTCTATGGGATGCTGCTCGGCTTCACCGCGCTGTTCGCCTGGCTGCTCAGGCTCCGGGTGCGTCTGCTGCGCCTCGAGCGTGCCCGGGTCGAGATCGCCCCGGTCGCGGACAGGGCGCTGGCATGAAAGGCAACTGGGTGGTGATGGGCGTCGCGCTGCTGGTGTGGGGCCTGATCTTCGTATATCTGGTGCGGCTCGAGAAGCGGATCCGCAATCTGGAGGATCGATGAACTTCAAAGCCGTCCTGGCGGTGGTGCTGCTCGCCGCCGCGGTGGCGATCGGCGTCACCAGCTTCCGCAAGTCGGTGACGCCGTACATCTCGTTCACCGAGGCGCGCCGCGCCAGCGGACTGGTGCAGGTGAACGGCGTTCTCGCCGATAAGAACTACGTGCTCAAGCGCGACGAACAATTCCTCGAGTTCAAGCTCAAGGACTCGAAGAAC
>DATKAB010000107.1 GCA_035498555.1 Candidatus Sulfotelmatobacter sp. | reverse complement strand
GCGCTGGCGATCCTTCCCGCGGCGGCGCTGCTGCAGGCGGAGCTGGCGCACACGCTGCCGTTGTTCTCGCGCACCACCGGCGAGGCCTGCGCGCACTGCCATCTGGCCTCTTCGCAGCTGACGCCCGCCGGAGTCGCCTTCGCGATCGACGGCAATCGATCGCCTGCCGACACCGTGAAGGAGGCGCGCCGGCCGCCGGTCTCGGCGGTGGCGAGCGCCGGGGCGAGCGAAATGCGGGAAGTCTCGACTCCACCCGGTTCCGGAACCAGCGACCGCGACGTGATCTCGAACCGAGCCGCCGAGCTGCACGCACAGCTGCGCTTCGGGGATCTGGCGAGCGTGCGGATCCAGGCCAATGCCGGCCAGCCGCCGTCGCTTCGCGAGCGCGATGTCTGCTACGCGCAGCTCGGGGCACTCGGGGCCGGCCGCAGTTTCAACGCGCGCGTCGGCCGGTTCGACGCGGCCTTGCCGCTGCTCTCCAATCGACAGTCGGCGACCATTCATCCCTATCTCGCCCCGGTGGATCTCGACGCGCTGGGGCTCGGCCTTCAGGCCCGGTCGGGGCGCTGGTCCGGCGGGCTCGGCTGGATCGACAGCCGGCAGGATCTGCATGCCGACGGCGACGCGCCGCT
Source organism: Candidatus Sulfotelmatobacter sp. (assembly GCA_035498555.1). Lineage (NCBI taxonomy): Bacteria > Pseudomonadati > Acidobacteriota > Terriglobia > Terriglobales > Candidatus Korobacteraceae > Candidatus Sulfotelmatobacter > Candidatus Sulfotelmatobacter sp. Next base: position 44,665 of record DATKAB010000107.1, on the reverse strand, counting down.
TGCGCTCAGGCGCATGAACGATTCCTACCTGTGGGCCAGCCGCGGAGGGAACCGGGGCGTCGTCCAGGCCAGCTTCCTGTTCGATCGCCAGAATTCGACGCTGCCCTCGCTCACCTGGATGCAGCACTTGAAGCTGATGAGCGGCGCCGCATTCTCACTGAGTCGTCTGACGGTGATGCCGGGCTACGTGTTCGATCGCTACGACGACCGGCCTTCCGCCGGCGTGCACGAGCACCATCAGTACTTCCTGCTCGAGGCCCTGGCGCCGTTCGGCGGCCATCCGCGCTGGCTGCTCACCGGGCGCTACGAGCATGACTATCGCACGCGCACGGTTCTGACGCCCGAGGCCGACCGGCAGCTCGCGGTGGCCAATCTCAATTGCGAAGTGTTTTCGGGGACCAGCGTCGCGCTCGAAGGCTCGGACGCGCGCGACAATGTGGGCGGACCCGATCGGCGCTCGGTCAACGCGCGGATCAGGCTGGTGTACTAAGCCGCTTCCTTCTTCTCGTCCTCGGCGGGAGGCGCGAGCCGCCGCAGGCGCTTGACCAGCGCCTCGAGCTCGAAGGGGCGCAGCACGAAGTCATCCGCCCCGGCCTGCAACGCCCGTTCCACCTCTTCGCGCGTGCGGCGCGGGGAGATCACCACGATGCGGGCGCCGGTGTGGCGCGCGTCGGCGCGCACGGCGCGCACCAGCTCGAGGCCGAGATCATCGTCGGCCGACCAGCCCACCATCACCAGCTCGAGCTGCTCTTCGAGTCCCTGCAGCGCTTCGCGAGGCTGATCGGCGACCAGGATCGGCGCCGCTTCGATCGCCTGCGCGGCATGAACGAGGGCGCGGCGGACGGTGGGCGAGGGGTCGACCACCAGGCACTTCACGGCCGCCTCCGCGTTCTAGAGGTCGCGCGACAGGAGGCGGACCACCATGTCGCGAACCTCGGGCTGCTCGTAGAAACCGCGCTTGAGCTTGCCGAGCACGTCGTTCAGCCGCTCGGGCGTCAGCTCGTTCGCGGGAACCGGCTCGGTATTCGAGGCGCCCGAGATGTCGCGGGCGGTCGAAGAGATCTCGACACGATCGGCCGCGTCGCTGCTGGTCGAGGAATCCGCGGGCCCGCCACGGCGAGCGCTGTCGGAAGCCGAGCCTTGGGAGACTCGGTTGCTCCACGACGGTCGTCCGGATCCAGTGGGCTGGATGGCCATGTGGTCCTCGCCTAAGAGTGAGGGTTACCGGGCGATACCCGGGCGGGGTCGCCGGAGCTGATGCTTTCAATTTGCATTCTCGGCAGCCCGGGCCCGAACTTGAGTCCCCGGTTGTGCGGCGAAGAATGTTGATCGGGCGATTTCGAAGGGAGACCGGCGACTTCGGCGACGGATTTCAAGGACTTAGCGGGCTTCGCCAGGCCATCAACAATGTTCGCCTCACAAGCGGCAGTCAGGCCGCTTCGGCCTCGGGGGCCGCGTCGCCGGGCCGGGCGGACAGCCCCAGGGCGATCTCGCGATTGATCTTGATCAGCGCGTCCAGGCCCTTCGCGTCGGGCTCGGTGCGCAGCTCCAGCACGCGGCGGTCGAGGAACACGCTGAGCGACAGCAGCCAGGAGCGGAGCTCTGGGGGAAGGGGGTTGGCCTTGTTGGTCAGCTCGGTCTGGAAGAAGGTCCAGAGCTTCTGCGTGTAGGTCAGCGCCGCGTCCAGTTTCTCGGGACGGTCCGGGGCGTTCCAGTCCTGGCGCACGTCGTCGAGCATCCGCGCCGCCTTGAACAGCGCGTTCGCCTCCAGGTCACGCGAGGATTCCGTGACCTTGGCGCCGATGTCGTAAGAGCGACGAGCATTCGAGAACATGGACATGGGGCCCGCTTGGGATTCTCGGGTTGGCGAAAGGTCCGGACGCGGCTTCGGTCCGGCGAGGGGGATCGGGGGCCGGCTCTCGCCGGCCCCCACATCACCCGGTCTGGCGCTGGCCGGTCGCGCGAATCCCTTGCGCACCGGCGATCACGCTCGGGATTCCTAGAACAGCTTGAGGATCGCCTGCTGCGACTGCGACGAGAGGCCGAGGGCCGCGATGCCGAGCTGCTGGCGAGTCTGCAGCGCGAGCATGTTGGCGCCTTCCTCGTTCGGATCCGCCACCGTCAGGTTGTCCGCACCCGTGGTCAGGGTGTTGACCATCCCGTTGGTGAAGTCCTGGCGAGCCACGATGACGCCGTTGTCCGAACCGAGCGCCTTCGCGTTCGTGCGCAGCGTGGTGAGCGCGGTGTCGAGCTGGGTCGACGCCGTGTCCAGATTGGCGTTGGCCGCCCAGTTGCCGGCCGCGGCCGCAACACCGAGACCCGTCGAGCTGGCATCGAAGCCGGTGATCGCGATGTTCGAGGATCCGTCCTCGTTGAAGCTCACCGTCAGCGTGTCGCCGCCGAGCAGGTTGGTGCCCTTGTAACCCGAGTCGTTCGCCAGGTTGTCGATCTGGGTGAGCAGAGCGTCGTACTGGGTCGCCAGGGTGGCGCGATCCGCAGTGCTGGCGCTACGGGCCGAAGCCACGAGGCCCTTGGCCTGCTCGATCAGCGAGGTGATCGCCGTGATGCCCTCATTCGCGGCAGACACGGTCTGGATACCTTCGCCCATCTCGTCCTTGCGAGCCGACAGATCCGATGCGCGGCTGCGCTCGTTGGCGGCCGCGAAGTACGCCGCAGCGTCGTCGCTCGGGCTGTTGACCCGGAGCCCGGTCGCCAGGCGCTCGCTGGTCCGCGCCTGCAGAGCGGCGGTCATCTGAAGATTCAGAAGATTCGACCGCATTCCGCCTGCGAGGGTGATGTCATTGACACCCATGATTCGATCCCCCTTGTCCGAAGAGAGTTCCGCGCGCGGGCTCCATGCCCGGCGGCCGGCCTCTTGCCGACAATTGGAGCTTCGGAATCGCAGACAGGAACTTGAGAGCGCGGCGTTTGCGCGGTTGCGAACCGTGCAGAGTGCACGGCGGGCTGGGGGATTTGGCGCGGCTCGAGGTCGGGGCGCGGGGAGCCGGCTCCGCTCGACGGGCGATCCGGAGCCGCGCGCAGCCCCGATGGCGAAGCGCGGCGAGGCCGCACGAAGCCGGAGCAGGATACGGAGGCGAGCGCGCCCGGGTAGGGGTCCCGGGTCCTCGTGCGCCGCTTGGCTACCGCAGGTAGTCGAGCAGGCTGCTCTGCAGCACCTTGCCGATCACCGCGTAGGCGCGGTCGAGCGCGTTCTGCGCCGTGACCAGCTCGGCCGAGGCCTGGGCCGGATCCTCGTTGGCGATGCTGTCGCGAGTGTTGGCGACGTCCGTCGAGCGCTGCGCGAGCAGTGTGGCGGTGTCGGTCACGACGCGCTGGCGAGTGGCGTTTTCGGCCTCGCGGGTCAGGAGATCCTGATGCGCGGCGTCGAGCGCCGTCACCGAGGTCTGGATGGCATTGGCGTTGCCGCTGCCGATCTGCGCCTGCAGGCTGGTGAGCGCGTTGAACGTCGAGCCGAGCACCGAATCACCGGGGTGCGAGAGGTCGATGGTGAGGCCGTCGTCGAGGGTCGCGCGGCGCACCGTGTCGTCACCGACGTAGGTGCCGTCGGCGAGGAAGGGCGGCTGGTTGGTGATCGCGCCGCCGAACAGGTACTCGTTTCCGAACTTGGTGTTGCCGATCGCCACCAGCTGATCGTGGATCGACTGAAGCTCGATCCCGACCGTCGTGCGCAGCGGGTCGGTGGGCGAGGTGTTGACCACGCTCGCCGCCAGGTCTTTGGCCTGCTGCACCAGCTTCTGCGCCGACTGGATCGCGAGATCCTCGGCCTGGAGGCGCGCGGAAGCGAGCGTGCCGGTGCGCTGATAGCCCGCCATGTCGCGGAGCTGGCTGCCGTAGGTCAGGATCTGCGCCGCGTCGGCGGGAGCGTCGGACATCGAGCCGACGCGCTTGCCCGTCACTTCGCGCTCCTGAGCTCCGGCCACGTCGCCGAGGCGATTCTGAATGTCGCGCAGCGAAGTCTGCCGAATCGTGAAATCGGAAATCCGCATGGCGTTCCTCCAAGCCGTGACACCCCCTCCAGTATCGTCTAGATTCTCGACGGCTTGAGCCGGAACGTGGGGTCGAGCCTCGCGCCGCGCGCGTCTCGAACGCTCGGGCGCGCGTTCCGAGCGGTCGGAGGCCTTGAATGGCGCACATCCTGTGCGTGGATGACGACCCGGGCGTGCTGGTGGTTCTGGAGCAGGTGCTCGGGAGCCTCGGCCATCCCACCACGCTCGCCTCCAGCGTCGCCGACGCTCTGGAGCTCGCGCGCCGCGAGAGCTTCGAGCTCATCATCACCGACTACCGCATGCCCGATGCCACCGGGCTCGACTTGCTGGCGCAGCTTCGTGAGGCAGGAATCGAGACGCCGGTCATCGTGATGACCGGGTACGCCACCGTCGAGCTGGCGGTGGACGCGATGAAACGCGGCGCGGCCGATTACCTTACCAAGCCGTTGCGCTCCGAAGCCTTGCGGATTGCGGTGACCCAGGCGATCGAGGTCCATCGGCTCAAACGCACCAACGAGGCCTATCGCCGGGAGCTGACCGACCTGCAGGGCACGCGCGCGATCGTCGGCGAGTCGCCGGCGCTGCGTAAGGTGCTCGACGCCATCGCCGCGGTCGCGCCGACGCGCGCCACGGTGTTGATCGAGGGCGAATCCGGCACCGGAAAGGAGCTGTTCGCGCGCGCTATCCACGAGCAGAGCCCACGCGCCGACGGTCCCTTCGTCACCGTCAATTGCGCGGCGGTTCCCGAGGGCCTGGTGGAGAGCGCCATGTTCGGCCACGAGCGCGGCGCCTTCACCGGCGCCACGACGCGCAGCACCGGGGCGTTCGAGCGCGCTCACGCCGGCTCGCTGCTGCTCGACGAGATCTCCGAGATGCGGCTCGACCTGCAGGCCAAACTGCTGCGCGCCATCCAGGAGCAGGAGTTCGAGCGGGTCGGCGGCAGTCAAAGCGTGCGCGTGGACGTGCGGCTCATCGCCACCACCAACCGTGACCTGACCGCCGAGGTCGAGGCCGGACGTTTCCGGCGCGATCTGTTCTATCGGCTGAGCGTCGTGCCGATCCACACGCCGCCGCTGCGCGAGCGGCTCGAGGATCTGCCGGCGCTGGTGGACCACTTCGTGCGCCGTTTCTCCGGTCAGCTCGGCATGAAGCCGCCGATCGTGCCGCTCGAGACGCTTTCGCTGCTGCGCCAGCACGCCTGGCCCGGCAACATTCGCGAGCTGGCGAACGCGCTCGAGCGCGCCGTCATCTTGCAGAAGGGGGGGCGGCTGGTGATTCAGCCGCTGCCGATGGCGCCGGGATCGGCGTTCTTGCGGACGTCGGGCGTCGGGCCTGCGCCCCGCGTGGAAGCGACGGCGGGCGCAGGCGCGAGTCCGGCTGGCGTCGCGGCCTCCGCCACCGCCGCCGAGACCCTCAATCTCCACGAACTCGAGCGCATGACCATCGAGCGCGCGCTGGTCGCGACCGGCGGACACCGCGCGCAGGCCGCGAAGTTGCTCGGCATCAGCGAGCGCACCCTGCGCAACAAGCTGAACCCCAAACCCGGCGCCGACTAGGGCAGCACCGGAACTGTTCGCCGCTGCTCCGGAACTTTCTGCCGAAGCAGCGTCCGTGATCGCTCCAGCACGCCGCTGAATCGGGCCGTCACGCGAGCCCCGGCGCCTCACTCAAGTTGCGCCACACCATTTGCTTCGCTCCCGCGGCGCAAACCGCGGTGCGTCCCGCGCGCTCAGCGGTACGCGGCTTGCTCGACCTCCGGCGACCCTCAGTCCGGAGGACAGATGCTCAGAAGCCTGTTTGGCCCCGATACGGTCACCTCCATGTTGCGCGGCGGTCTCGAAGAGACGACTGCCTCGCATCGATCGATCGCGGCCCGCGTCGCGGGAGCGAGTGAAGCCAGCAGCAACGCTGACTTCTCGGGCGATCTCGCGCGCTCGCAGGCCGCCCAGGCCGATCTCGAGAAGGACATGGCGGAGCTCGCCGACAATCAGCTCCGCTACGAGGCCGAAGCGCATCTGCTGCGCGCGGCCTACGACCGACTGCGCACCGCGGTGGGCGGCAGCAATGGCTAATCGCCTGTCGTTTCCGCTCGTGCCGCGCCCGATCCGCCAGATGCTCCAGCCGCTCGACATCAGTTCGAGCGGCATGAGCACGCAGCAGCGCTTCCTCGAGGTGATCGCGAAGAATATCTCGAACGCCAGCACCACCCGCACCCCCGACGGCGGACCCTACAAGCGCGAGGTGGCGGTGGCCGACGGCGGCGGCAGCATCAAGATCGTCGAGGACCAGACACCGGGGCAGGAGGTCTACGACCCCGGTCATCCCGACGCCAACGCCGACGGCTACGTCCGGTACCCCAACGTGGACATGAACAACGAGCTGGTGGACCTGATGATCGCCCGGCGCGTCTTCGAGGCGAACGCCAGCGTCTTCCAGGCGGCGAAGAGCATGCTCCGCCGCGCACTCGACATCTGATCCGGGAGAAACGCGAATGGAACTCAGCTCGATCGGCAAGACCGCGCAACCGGTGCCGCTGCAGCCGGCGAATGCCCCCGGTGCCGCTGCGCCGAACCGCACCGGCGCGAAGCACGGGCATCACCACGCCCATCACGCGCAGTCGCTGATGGACATGCTCACGCCCGAGGAGCTCGACTTCTTCCAGCAGATGGAAGCGCTCGGGCCGCTCACCTATTCGCGTAACGCCTCGACCAGTCCCAGCACCGCCGCGCCGCTCGGACAGCGCGTGGACCTCAAGGGCTGATCGTGACCGCCCCGATCCGATCCGAATTCGTCTCACCACGCGCTCTCGAGCTCGATCGCGCGACCCAGAAGCTCGATCTGACCGATCGGCAGACCGAGTCGTTCGGCGACGTGTTCAAGAAGGTCATCAACGACACCAGCGGCATGCAGGACGACGCGCAGCAGCTGATCGGATCGTTCCTTCGCGGCGAACCCGTCGATCTCCACCAGGTGATGGCGGCCAGCGAGGAAGCGCAGATCTCGCTGCAGCTGCTGGTCGAGTTGCGCAACAAGCTCACCGACGCCTATCGCGCGGTGATGAACACCCAGTGAGCCCGCGATGAGCGCTCCCGGATCCAATCTCGTCGGCAGCTTCCAGCGAATGGACATGGGCCGCCGGCTCCTGGTGATCGGCGCCGCCGTGGTGGCGGTCGCGGCGATCGCGTGGGTCGGTCGCTGGGGTGCCGCGCCCACCTACGTCACGCTCTATCGCGATCTCGATTTCAAGGAAGCCGGCGACATGGCCGAGCACCTTCGCAAGTCGGACATCCCCTACCGGCTGGGCGGCGGAGGCACCGAGGTGATGGTGCCGGTCTCGGACGTCGCGGCCGCGCGGGTCGCGCTCGCCAAGGAAGGGCTGCCGGCGAGCGGCAAGCCCGGCCTCGAGCTGTTCGACAAGCCGTCGTGGGGCATGACCGACTTCACGCAGCGCGTCACCTTCCAGCGCGCGCTTGAAGGCGAACTGTCGCGCACCATCGGCACGATTCGCGGCGTCGACCGCGCCGAGGTCCATCTGGTGATGCCGGTATCGAGCCCGCTGCGGCGGCTCGAGCGGCCCGCCTCGGCCTCGGTCGTGCTTCACCTGAAGCCGGGCGCCGAGCTATCACGCGAGACCGTGCAGGGTGTGGTGTACGTGGTGGCCAACAGCGTCGAACAGCTCTCGGCCGAGAACGTGGCGGTGATGGACGACGCCGGCAAGGTCTTGTCCGTTCCTGCGACCGAAGGTTCCGCCGAAGCGATGAGCTCGCGGCAGATGGAGGTGCAGCGCTCGGTCGAGCAAGGGCTCGAAGAAAAAGTCGAGGACCTGCTGGCCACCGTGGTCGGCATCGGCGGAGCGCGCGCGCGCGTCAACGCCGAGCTCGACTTCAATCAGGTCGATCGCACCACCGAGACCTACAACCCCGACGGCCAGGTGCTGCAGACCGAGCAGCGCAGCGAGGCCGGCGCCAATGGCAGTCCAGAGTCGCAGACCATCGTCAGCAACGCGTACCAGAATTCCCGACAGGTGGAGAAGAGCAGCAACGCGGTCGGCAACGTGAAGCGCCTGACGGTCGCGGTGCTGGTGGATTCCAAGTCGCTGGATCAGCTGCGCGCGAAGAGCGGGGTGCAGCTGGCGCAGCTCGAAGGCCTGGTGCGCGACGCGGTCGGCGCCGACAGCACGCGGGGGGATCGCGTCAGCGTGATGGCGGTGCCCTTCGGCGCGGTCGCGGCCACTGTTTCGGCCGGTAGCGTGACACCCAACGCGCCGAAGGTGGACGTGATGCAGGTGGTCGAGCGCGCCAGCCGCCCGGCGGTGAGCGTGGTCTCGATCGTGGCGGTGCTGCTGGTCGCCATGGCCGGACTCCGCGGCATGGGATCGGCCAAGGGCGCGAGCGCGACCCCCTCGAGCGCGACCGCGGCGACCGAGGGCGCGAATCCGGCGCTCGAGGGCCCGGCCCGGCCCCGGCTTCCCGGTGATGGAAACGGCGGGGGCAACGGCGAGCTGACCGCCGACGTCGTCCGCGCCTGGCTGGCGGAGACGTGATGGCCGCCGCCGCGCGCACCCGCCGCGAATCCCTGAGCGGGCCTCAGAAGTGCGCCGTGCTCTGCATCGCCCTCGGGCCGCAGGGCGCGGCGCGCATTCTGCAGCAGCTCTCGCCCGATGAGGTCGAGCGCGTCAGCCGCGAGATCGCCGGCATGCCTTCGCCCGACCCGGAGCTGGTGCGTTCGGTGGTCGAGGAGTTCCGCGACGCGTCGAAACGCGGCGGCACCGGCACGCTGAAGGGCGGGCCGGCCTACGCGCAGCGGGTGCTCGACCAGGCGCTGGGCGCCGCGAAGGCGCGGCCGATCATGGAGCGCGTCAACGCCGGCAACGAATCGGGACTCGGGCGCCTGCGGCGCGCGGCTTCCGAGACCCTGGCCGGCCTGCTGCGCGACGAACATCCGCAGACCATCGCGCTGGTGCTCGCGCATCTCGACGATCATCAGGCGCTGAGCCTGCTGCGCGCGCTCGAGCCGGAACGGGCCAACGAAGTCGCGTGGCGCGTGGCGGCGATGGGGCCGGTGTCGCCGGCCACGCTGGTGCTGGTGGAACAGACGCTGATGAAGCGCGTCGAACCGCGGCCGACCGAGGAAGGGCGCGGCGAAGGCGGCGCGAGCCGCATGGCGCGGCTGCTCAATCGCGCCGGGGAGTCGCTCGAGCGCTCGATCCTCGAATCCCTGGAGCAGCGCGACTCCGATCTCGCGGCGCGCGTTCGCAATCTGATGTTCACCTTCGAGGATCTGCTGCGCGTCGATCCCAAGGGCATGCAGCGCGTGTTGCGCGAAGTGGACACCAAGGAGCTGGCGACCGCGCTCAAGGTGGCGAGCGACGAGCTCAAGGCGCACATCCGCAAGGCCATGTCGGAGCGGGCCGCGGCGGCGCTCGACGAGGAGATCGAGATGCTGGGGCCCACGCGCGTCAAAGACGTCGAGACCGCGCACGCCCGCATCATCGAAAGCGTGCGCTCGCTGGCCCAGGCGGGCGAGATCACCATCGAAGGCCAGGGGGGCGACGATGCCGTCGTCTGACGAAATCGGCGCACTGTCGCTGCCCACGCTCGGACGGTCCGCCGAGGCCGACGGCGAGGTCGCGGACGACGGGCGCTGGTCGCCGCCGGCGTGGCAGAGCCGCGCCGTCCTCCCGCCGCCGGACAGGGACGCCGAGAGCTATGCGCGCGGCTATCAGGATGGCGTGCGCGAGGGCGAGCGCATCGCGGCCGAGGACGTCCGCCCGGTGCTGCAGGCCCTGCAGCGGGCGGCGGAGCGCCTCGAGCGCATCGAGGGCGTGTTCGCGAGCGAGCGCTCCGACGCGGTGCGCGTGCTGGCGCTGGCGGTGGCGCGGCGGATTCTCGCCGAAGAACTGGCCTTGAAGCCCGAGCGCGTCATCGCACTGGTCGAGCGCGCGATCTCGATGCTGCCCAACGAGGCGCCGATCGAGGTTCGCCTGCATCCCGACGACCTCAAGGTACTGAAGGAATCGGGCCCGCTCGCGCCGGGCGGCGCCGCCACGCACGTCGAATGGGCCCCGGACCCGACGCTCCCGCGCGGCGACTGCCGGGTCGAGAGCCACGCGCGACTGGTGGACGGCCGGCTCGACGTGGTGCTGCGCCAGTGGTGCGAAAGGCTGATCCATGACTGAGCACGACCCGATCCGCCTGGTGAGCGCTCTCGATCTGCTCGAGGAACTGCCGCCGGCGCTCCTGTGCGGGCGCGTCAACCGCGTGATCGGCCAGGTCGTCGAGGCGGCCTCGCTGCCGGTCGCCGTCGGAGAATTGTGCCGTATCGAGCTCGACGCCGATCAGGGGATCCTCGCGCAGGTCGCCGGCTTCCACGAGCGCGGCGTGCTGCTGATGCCGCTCGGCGAACTGGAGGGCGTTCACCCCGGCGCACGCGTGGTGCCGATGGGCCACGCCTTCGAGGCCGACGCGGGAGAGGGGCTGGTCGGGCGCATCCTCGACGGGCTCGGCCGCCCGATCGACGGCCGCGGGCCGCTCGGGCCGACGCGGCGCTGCCCGCTGTTCGCGGAGCCGCCCGGACCGCTCGAGCGGCCCCGCATCCACACGCCGTTCGGCACCGGCATCCGCGCCCTGGATGGGCTGGTGACCCTGGGCCAGGGCCAGCGCATCGGGATCATGGCCGGCAGCGGTGTGGGCAAGAGCGTGCTGCTCGGCATGATCGCCCGCCACGCCACCGCCGACATCAACGTGATCGCCCTGCTGGGCGAGCGCGGGCGCGAAGTGCGCGAATTTCTCGAGCGCGACCTGGGCGCCGATGGCCTGGCGCGATCGGTGGTGGTGGTCTCGACCAGCGATCAGGCGGCGGTGGTGCGTGCCACCGGCGCGCTGGTGGCCACCGCGATCGCCGAGTACTTCCGCGACGCCGGCCGCAACGTGCTGCTGATGATGGACTCGATCACCCGCGTCGCGATGGCGTGGCGCGAGATCGGTCTGGCAGTGAACGAGCCGCCGACCACGAAGGGCTATACACCGTCGGTGTTCGCGGCCCTGCCGCGCCTGCTCGAGCGGGCCGGCACCTCGGCCAGCGGCAGCATCACCGGGCTCTATACGGTGCTGGTGGAGGGCGACGATTTCAGCGAGCCGATCGCCGACGCCTCGCGCGCCATCCTCGACGGCCACATCGTGCTGTCGCGGCGGCTGGCGAGCGCCAAGCACTTTCCGGCCATCGACGTGCTCGACAGCGTGAGCCGCGTCCGCGACGCCGTCGCCGATCGCGAATTGCTCGACGCCGCCAATCTCATGCTGCGGCTCGAAGCGGCCTGGAAGTCGCATGAGGACCTGATCGCGGTGGGCGCCTACAAACCCGGGGCCGATCGCGTGGTGGACGCGGCCATCGCGTTGCGGCCCGAGTTCCAGAGCTTCCTCACGCAGGACGCCGCCGAAGCGGCGAGCCTTGGCGAAGCCCGGGTCCGGGTGCTGACTCTCGCGGCCCGCGCCCGAGAACGGCTCGAGGAGAAATCATGACGCGATTCAGATTCCGTCTCGATCGCGTGCTGAAGCTGCGTGAAGGCGTCGAAAAGCTGCGCGCCGCCGACCTGGGACGTGCACTGAGCGACGAGGCGCGCCAGCAGGGGCATCTGGCCGAGGCCGAGAGCGGGCTGGAGCGCGCGCACGATTCGGCGACGGCGGCGCCCGCCCAGGTGCCCGCCGGCACGCTGCACGCGCGCTCGCAGGCGCTGCAGGCCGCCGCCGATCGCGTTCGCGACGCCGCCGAGGACTCGCGGCGGGCCGCCGAGCGCACCGAGGCCGAACGCGAGCGCTTCGATCTGGCCAGGCGCGAGCGGGAATCGCTCGAGCGGCTGAAGGTGACGCGCGAGTCGAACTGGCGCACCGAAGCCGGACGACTCGAGCAGAACGACGTCGATGAAATCGTGCGGCAACGCCGCGAGCGGGGAGATTCCCGATGAACAAGATGATTCTGTTCGCGAGCATCGCGTTGGTGGTCGGCCTGGGCGCCGGCACCACGGTGGGGGTGATGACCGCGCCGCCGCCGTCCAGGGTCAGCGCGACGGCCAAACCCGACTCGAGCTCGGTGGCGGTTGCGAGCCACGGCGGCGCGCCCGGCGGCGCCGCGATCAACGCGGTGCCGGCCTCGAGCGGCCCGTCCCCGATCGTCCCTGCGACTTCACCCGCGCCGGCGCCGGTGACGCCCGCCGCGGCCCCCACCAGCGCCGCCGCGCCGCCCACCGCGGGCGCCGCGCCGGGCGCCGGCCCCGCGCCTCCGGCGGGAACCACGGCGGGCGTGCGTCCGGCCATCACGCCGGCCGAGGCCCAGCAGCTCTCGTACAAGCAGGTGGCGCGCATCCTGTCCAACATGAATCCGCAGGACGCCGTCAAGATCCTCGCCTATCTGCAGGACGAGCACGTGCAGGGAATCCTTCAGGAGCTGGGCGTGCGTCAGGCCGCGAGCCTGCTGAGCCAGCTCCCTACCGAGCGCGCCGCGCGCCTGAGCGAGCGGATCATGCATCACCCCGTGGAGACCAAGTGATGGAGACCTCATTCGACCCCAGGCTCGCCGCCCCCCGCCCCGACTCCGCACCTTCGAGAACCGATCGCGCCGACGATCCCTCGTTCGACGCCGCCTTCGCCGCGTCGCTCATGGCGTCGCTCATGCCGGTGACGCCGGCGATCGATCCGCCGAATCCGTCCGGCGGCGGCGACCGTGGCGACCAGGCTGATGCGCCTCGGCGCTTCGATCCCTCTGCGCGCGCGCAGGAACGCGCCGACGCATCGCGCGCGCGCGATGCGGACGCGCGTCCCGGACGATCGAACGACTCCGACGACGCGGCGGGCGCCGCGGCCGCCAGACCCGACGCCGCGAACGATTCGCGCGCGGCGAGCGAGGCCCTGAAGCAGCTGCGACCGGTGAACGCGGGCAGCGAACCTGCGCCGCACGGAAAACAGGATCCCGGCACGAATGGAGCGCCCGCAGCAGGAGCGCAGGCGCAGGGATCGGGGGCCGACGCCCGGCACGGCGAGCGGGGAGAGAGCGCGATGCTGCGGGCGGTGCGCCGCCTGGCGCGCGAGGCCGCGCTGGGCGCCGTGAGCGCCGGAACGCGCACCACCGGCGAATCCGCGGCGCCGACGTCATCGGTGGCGGTCGCGGCGACGCCGGGACGACCGGCGAGCCTTCCCGGCACGACGCCCACGTTCCCGAATCCGGCGACGCTCGGCACCGGCGAGGCGATGCGCGCCTGGGAAGCGCGCGTGGATGGCGCGGTGCGGCCCGGCGAGCCGGTGGCGTTGCGGCTCGAGGACGCCGAGGGCGGCAGCGCCACGCTGCGGCTTCGCGTTCGCGGCGAGGCGCTGCAGGCGACCCTGGTCACCTCGGATTCCGAGCTGGCCTCGAAGCTCGAGCAGGACATGGGCTCGCTCCAGCAGGCGCTGAGGACTCGCGGCTTCGCACAGACCCAGCTTCAGGTCGCGCATACCGGCACCGCCACGGCGGGAACCGGCGCTCACGATGCCAGGAATCAGAAGGAGTCGACACCCCATCACCGGCCGAACGACGGCGACGCGGGGCGGGAGGGCGGCGAGCTTCGCCGCGAGACCCGCCAGCGTCGCGGTGAAAGAGAGGCGGAATCATGATCTCGCCCACCACTCAGCCCACGCTGTTCCAGTCGACCACGCCCACCACCAGTCCCGGCGGGCAGCTCGGCAAGGACCAGTTCCTCGAACTGCTGGTCACCCAGCTCCGCAATCAGGACCCGACCAGCCCGCTCCAGCCCTACGAGTTCGCGGCGCAGCTCGCTCAGTTTTCGACGGTCGAGCAGCTCACGCAGCTGAACGACGCCTTCTCGGCCCAGTCGCAGCAGACTCAGCTGCTTTCGACGCTCTCGCAAACCCAGTTCAGCTCCGGGTTGATTGGACGCGAGATTCTGGCCGAGGGCGATCAGATCCAGATTCCCTCGTCGGGCAACGCCTCGGTGACCTGTGACGTGGGCGGCGCGGGCGGCACCGCCACGCTCACGCTCAAGGACGACTCGGGTCACGTGCTGCAGACGCGCGACCTCGGCACCATCTCGGGAGGACGGCAGACGCTCCAGCTTCCCGCCGATCTTCCGCCCGGCACCTATCACGTTTCGATCAGCGTCTCGGGTGCGGGCGGCGCCGCGGTGCCCGTCACCACTTACGAAACCGGCGTCGTGACCGGCGTTCAGTTCAAGGGCGGCAGCATCACGCTGCAGATGGGAGATCTCAGCGTGAGCCTCGGCTCGCTGGTCGAGATCCACCCGGTTTCACCGCCCACGAGTAACTAAGGGAGGATGGACCAACATGATGCTCGCACTCTTCGCCGGCGTGTCGGGTCTGCGCAATCACCAGACCGACATGGACGTGATCGGAAACAACATCGCCAACGTGAATACCGTCGGCTTCAAAGCCTCGCGGGTCACGTTTCAGGAAGCGTTCGTCGAGCAGCTCCAGGGCGCCACTCGGCCCTCGGGCCTGCTGGGCGGCACCGACCCGCTGCAGATCGGAACGGGCATGAAGATCGCCAGTATCGATCAGCTCATGACCCAGGGCAGCCTCGAAACCACCGGGCAGCCGCTCGATCTCGCAATTCAGGGGGATTCGTTCTTCGCGCTGAACAGCGGGCCGGCCCGCGTCTACACCCGCGCCGGGAACTTCCAGCTCGACTCGCAGGGTCACCTGGTCTCGCCGAGCTCCGGCTACCTGCTGCAGGGGATCAACGCCGATCCGTTCGGCAACTTTGGAAACGGGGCGACGATCGGTGACATCGTGATTCCGCTCGGCCAGCGTGCACCGGCGCAGGCCACCAGCCAGATGAGCCTGACCGGCAATCTCGACGCGGGTGCGGCGGTCGGCACCACGCACACCATGAGCATCTCGGTCTACGATTCGGCCGGGGCCCCGCATCAGGTCGATCTCACCTTCACCAACACCGGCCCGGGCGCGTGGAGCTGGACCGCCAGCAGCGCGACCGCCACCGTCACCGCCGGCAACGGCACCGTGACCTTCAACGCCAACGGCAGCCTCGCCAGCTTCACCTACCCGGGCGGGGGCGCGTCCCTCAACATCGCTCCGACCGGCGGCGGCGCGGCGTTCAACGTCACGATCGACGCCGGCACCGTCAACGGCATCAATGGCCTGGTGGGGTTCGCCAATCCCTCGAACGCCGTGATCAACAGCCAGAACGGCTACGCGGCAGGGGATCTCGTCAACATCTCGGTGGACACCAACGGCGTGGTGTCGGGCTTCTTCACCAACGGCGTGACGCGCAACCTGGCGCAGATCGCGATGGCCACCTTCAACAATCCGGGCGGCCTCACCCGGTCGGGGAACAGCTTCTATCAGGAGTCCCCGAACTCGGGTACCCCGGTGATCGGGTTCGCGGGCGCCACCAGCTCGTCGACCCTGGCGCCCGGCACGCTCGAGGCGTCGAACGTCGATCTCTCGACCGAGTTCACCAACATGATCATCGCGCAGCGAGGATTCCAGGCGAACGCGCGAGTGATCACCACCGCCGACGAGATGTTGAACGAGCTGGTCAACCTGAGACACTAGGCGACCTCGTCCGGCTCGGCGCCGTGCCCGGCTCCATCCCCGGGAGTCGAGGCACGGCGCCGTCCGGCGTTTTTCGGCCGGCGGCAGAATTCGCCGGTCGCATCCGGCAGACCCTTCCTCCTCGGCGCCCGCGCCGCGGCCCGCCTCGGCAGCCGGAGGCACGCTGCCCGCGCCACCTGCCCCGCGCCGCGCCCCCAACCCGCGGCAATCAGGCGAGATGGCGACATCCCCGAGGCCGGCTCGCGCAGCGAATCCGCTCCTCCGCGCGCGTGGTACATCGGTTGCTCAATGGTAGCGAGGCCCTCGCGCGCCGCGAGCGGCCTCGTCCCCGGAGAACGCCGCATGAGTGACAGTCCGAGGCAGGAAGCGAAGCCCGCGAAGGGCGACGCGGCTGAAAAGCCGGAGAAGACCGGGAAGCCCGACAAGCCCGAGAAGGGCGACCACCCCGAACGGGCGGAAAAGGGCGAGGGGGGAGCGAAGCGCGAAACGGCCTCGGCGCCCGCCGGAGCCCCCGCGCTTCCGATCCTGTTCGCAGTCACGGCGGCGGCGCTGCTCGGCGGGGCCGCGATCGGCGACTTCCTGGTGGCGCCCCGCATCGTCGCCGCCAGCCGCGCGAGGCCGGAAGCCAAACCCGCCGCTGACGCGGAAGCGCCGGAGGCGAACCGGTCCGGCTCGGGCGACTCCAAGGCGGACAAGGGCAAGAAGAGCAACGAAAAGCCCGCCACCTACCGCATGGACAACATCATCGTGAACCCGGCCGGCTCCAACGGCACGCGGTTCCTGATGGCGTCGGTCGCCGTCGAGGTGTCGGACAAGACGCTGCAGGCGGCGATGAAGGAGCGCGACGCCGAGCTGCGCGACGCGGTGATCTCGGCGCTCGAGCGCCAGAGCCTCGAAGTCCTGCTCAAGCAGGGCGCGCGCGACACTCTTCGGCACGAGATCGAGGCCTCGATCGAGCGGGTCATGAACGTCCCGGTGCGCGTGTTCCTCCCGCAGTTCGTCGTGCAATGAGCCCGTCCAGCCCGTCGCTCCTCTCGCAGCGCGACATCGATTCGCTGCTGCCCGGTCATGCGCCCGAGGCGGAGCCGTCTCCCGCGCCGCGGCTCTGGAACTTCGCGCGACCCCTGCCGCTCTCGCGCCCGGTCCACGCGCGCCTCGAAGCGGTGCACGATCGTTTTCTGCGCGCGCTCGAAGTGCACCTCGCCACCGTGCTCCAGCTTCCGATCGAGGTGGTTTCGGGCGGCGTCGAGACCGTGAGCGGCGCAGAGCTGGCCTCGGCGCTCGAGACCCCCGGCGCGGCCTTCGTCATTCGCGTCGCCGGCGCGCAGCCCGGCGGCGTGCTCGACCTGGGCAACGAGCTGGCGCTCGCGCTGGTCGAACGCCTGCTGGGGGGCTCCGGCCACGGCGCCCCGCCGCGGCGCGCGCTCACCGCGTTCGAGCAGGCCCTGATCCGCCATCTCGCCGAGCAGGTGCTGCGCCTCCTCGGCGAAGCCTGGAGCACGGTGCAGCCCACCACCATCGAGTGCGGCAGCTTCGCCGCGGATCCGGAGTTGATCGGACTGCCGGCGGAGGACGTTCAGCTCGTGACCCACGCCGAAGTGCTGCTGGCGGGCGAGCGCCGCGATCTGGCGGTCGCCCTGCCGATCGCGGCGCTCGGATCGCGCATCCGCGACGCCGCGCCCTCGGCCGGCGCGGCCTCGCGGGCGCAGATCGAGGATCGCCTGAAACAGGCCAGCGCCGAGGTGCGCGTGCGCTTCCCCGAGCTGCGCCTGAGCGCGCGCGCCCTGCTCGCGCTCGCCCCCGGTCAGATCGTTCACACGCTGCACCCGGCCGACGCGCCGTTCGATCTGCTGGTCAACGGCCGGGTGGTGCACCGCGGCGCGCTCGGGCAGTTGCACGGACACGTGGGCGTGCGCATCTCGGAAACCGTGAAGCATTCGAAGGAGTCGGGACTCACTCGCGTTCGTGAAGGGAGGATCGTATGAGCACCGTGGACACTGGATCGGGCGGCGGTCGCTCGGCGGCTCCGGCCGCCCTCGATGCGCTGCTCGACGTTCCCATGCCGGTCGTGATCGAGATCGGCCGCTCGCGGCTCACCGTGCAGGAGATCCTGCAGCTCGGGCCCGGTTCGGTCGTCGAGCTGGATCGCGCGGTCGGCGATCCGGTGGATCTGTACGTGAGCGATCGCCGCCTGGCCGAGGGCGAGATCGTGGTGGTGGGCGATCACTTCGGCGTGCGCATCACGCGCGTGCTCAGCGATGAGAACGGCGAGGCCCAGGCGTGAGTGGTGGCGTGCTGCAGATGCTCGGCGCGCTGGCCGTCACGCTCGGCCTGATGGCGCTGGCGCTCGCGTTGCTCAAGCGCGTGCAGGGCGGCGGGCTGGGGCGCGGCGGACCGGTCGAGGTGCTGCAGCGCGTGCCGCTCGGGCCGCGCCAGGGACTGGCGCTGGTGCGGGTGGCGGGACGCGTGCTGGTGATCGGCATGGCCGAGAGCGGCGTGCGAACCCTGGCGGAGCTGACCGCCGAGGAGTGGGCGGCGAGCGGCGCGTCGCTCGCGCGCGAGGGCGAACCGCAGCGCGGCCGCTTCCAGATCTCGCTGCCGGGGCTCGGGAAGATCGGCCTGTTCGCAGCGCTGCTGCTGGTGGGCGCCGGTCACGCCTCGGCGCAAACCGCGCCGGGAGTGGCGCCGGTCACGGCCCCATCGTCGCTCGCCAGCGCGCCGGTGGCGAGCGCTTCGAAGGCCGCGGCACCGGCGACGCTTTCCACCAGGATCACGCCGCCGGCGAAGACTCCGGCGCCGCCGGCCCCGGTGGTGAACGCGCCCGCGGCCGGTCCCATCGTGCGCGCGGTGCCGGCGTTCTCGGTCAACGGTCCCGCGCCGCCGCAGGTGGACGTGCGGATCGGCGAGGGGAACGACGCGCTGCACCTGAGCGGCGCGGTGGGGCTGGTGATCTTCATCGGCGTGCTCACGCTGCTGCCGGCGCTGTTCCTGCTCATGACCAGCTTCACGCGCATCCTGATCGTGCTCCATTTCCTGCGCTCGGCGCTCGGCACTCAGACCGCGCCGCCGACTCAGCTGCTGGTGGCTTTCGCGGTGCTGCTCACCGGCGTGGTCATGCACCCGGTGCTCCAGGAATCGCAGCGCGTGGCGCTCCAACCCTACATGGAGGGCCGCATCGATCAGGTTCAGGCCTACCAGCTCGGGGTCCAGCCGTTCCGCGAATTCATGCTCGCCAATACCCGCGAGCAGGACCTCCAAATGTTCACCGAGATGAGCGGCATCGAGCACGCCGACTCCGCCGAAGCGCTGCCGATCGTGACGGTGGTCTCGGCCTTCGTCACCAGCGAGCTGCGCACCTCGTTCCAGATGGGCTTCCTCATCTTCCTGCCGTTCGTGGTGGTGGACGTGATCGTCGCCTCGGTGCTGATGAGCCTCGGCATGTTCATGCTGCCGCCGGTGATGATCTCGCTGCCCTTCAAGCTGCTGCTGTTCGTGCTCGCCGACGGCTGGACGCTGGTGGTCCAGAACCTGGTGTCGAGCTTCCGGTGAGGACGCGATGAGCCCGACGCTGGCGGCCGAGATGATCCGCAATGCCGTGACCATTTCGCTGATGGTGGCGGGGCCGTTGCTCATCACCGCGCTGGTGGTGGGCGTGTTGGTGAGCCTGATCCAGGCGATCACCCAGCTCCAGGAGCAGACGCTCACCTTCATTCCCAAGCTCGTGCTGATCGCCCTGGTGTTCCTCGCCACGCTGCCATGGACCCTCACGCGCCTGGTCGAGTACCTGGTGCAGGTGTTGCGCAGCCTGCCGACCCTCGCCGCATGAACCCCCTGCCGCTGCTCCAGTTGATCGGGCCCGATCGCTGGCCGGCGTTCGCGCTGATCAGCGCGCGCGTCGGCGGATTGATGCTGGCGGCGCCGCTGTGGTCGATGAGCACGCTGCCGCGCGCGACGCGTGCCGCGATTACGGTGGTGTTGAGCGTGTTGCTGCTCGCCTCCTGCCCGGCGGTCAAGGCCCCGGAGGAGGTGCTGCAGATGCCGCTGCCGATGGCCATGGAAGGCCTGGTCGGGCTGGTGATCGGTCTCACCGCGGCGGTGCTGATCCAGGCGGTGGCACTCGGCGGCGAGGTGCTGTCGCTGCAGATGGGGCTCTCGCTGGGCCAGGCGCTCGCGCCTTCGCCCGACCTCGAGGCTTCGGGTGTCGCCCAGTTCCAGACGATTCTCGCGCTGCTCATCTACACCAGTGCCGGGGGACATCTGATGTTGCTGCAGGCGCTGGCCGAGAGCCTGCGCGTTCTGCCGCCGGGCTCGGGCTTCGGGCTGTCGGCGTCGCCGGCGGCGCTGGGCGCGCTTCCCGGCACGCTGTTCTCGTGCGCGATTCGCGCCGCGGCGCCGGTGATGGTGGCGCTGCTGCTCGCCAACGTCGCTCTGGCGGTGATGAGCCGCGCCGTTCCGCAGCTCAACGCCATGATGGTGGCGTTCCCGCTCACCATCGGCATCGGCCTGATCGTCTCGGCCGCGGCGATGCCGCTGATCGCCGCGACCATTCGTGGCTGGATCGAGAACCTGCCGATCGCGACCGCGGCGGCGCTGCACGGCTTCCAGGCCGCCGGGAGCCACTGACCGTGGCCGACGAGCGCAGCGACACCCGCGAACGTACCGAACAACCCACTCCGCGCCGGCTCGAGCAGGCGCGCGAGGAAGGGCAGGTCGCGCGCAGCGTGGAGCTGGCCGCCGCCGCCGGGCTGATCGCGGGCGCGCTGCTGCTCGGCACCACCGCGGGCAGCGCGCTGGCGCACGCCGCGCGCCAGACGCTGCAGCGCGCCACGGAAGCGTTCTCGCTCGGCCCCCTTTCCGCCAGCAGCGTGACGCCCCTGCTCGAGCAGACCGTGACCGGCATCCTGCTCGCCTGGCTCCCGTTCGCGGGCGGTGTGGCTGCGGCCGCCCTGGCGATCCAGCTGGTGCAGACGCGGGGCGTGCTGTCGTGGAAGCCGGTGGAGCCCAAGTTCTCGAATCTCAATCCCGCCGCCGGGCTCAAGCGCATCTTCGGAACCGACGGCCTGGTCCAGCTCCTCAAGTCGGTGCTGAAGTTGACGGTGCTGGTGCTGGTCACCTGGTCGGTGTTCGCCCGCCATCTCGGGGAAATGCTGGCCCTGTCGCAGTCCGGCCCCGAGGCGGCGGCCGTCGTGCTGCGCGAGCTGGCGCTGCGGCTGGTGCTGACCACCGCGCTCGCGTTCCTCGCGGTGGCGCTGCTCGACTACGCCTTCCAGTGGTTCAAACTCCATCGCCAGCTGCGCATGACGCGCGAGGAAGTGGTGCGCGAGCATCGCGAGACCGATGGCGATCCGATGATCAAGGCGCGCATGCGCTCGGTCGCCCGCTCGCTCGCGCGCCGTCGCATGATGCAGCAGGTCCCGAACGCCGACGTGGTGGTGGTGAACCCCACCCACATCGCGGTCGCGCTGCGCTACGCGCCCCACGAGTCGCCGGCGCCGATCGTGGTGGCGATGGGCGAGCGTCGCATTGCCGAGCGCATTCGCGCCATCGCCGAGAAGGCGGGCGTCCCGATCGTCGAGAACCGTCCGGTGGCGCGCGCGCTGCTGGCCACCGCCAGCGTCGGCCGCGCGATTCCGGCCGCGCTCTACCTGGCGGTCGCCGAGATCCTGGCCTGGGTGCATCGCCGCCACGGGCTGCGCCATCTCGGCACGCTGGCGAGGAGCAGAGCGTGACCGCCGTCAACCTGAGCTCGGCGGCGGCCCCGCTCCAGCCCGCGGCCACCACGCCTGCGCCGGCGCGCGGCGGCGGCCGCGCCGCGCTCGCTGGCGCCGCGCCCGCGGCCGCGGCCGCTGCCGCTGCGCGCTTCTCCTCCGGCGCGGAGACCGCCCTGGCCGTGGGCGTGGTGGCGGTGGTCGCGCTGCTGGTCGTGCCCCTTCCGCCGTTCGTGCTCGACGCCTGTCTCGCGCTCAGCTTCGCGCTCTCGATCGTCGTCATGCTGGTCACGCTCTCGTCGCGCGATCCGCTCGAGTTCAGCATCTTCCCGAGCCTGCTCCTGCTCATCACGCTGTTGCGGCTCGGGCTCAACGTGAGCAGCACCCGCCTCATCCTCAGCACCGGGCACGCCGGCCAGGTGATCGCGGCGTTCGGCAACTTCGTGATCGGCGGGAATCCCGTGGTCGGCCTGGTGATCTTCCTGATCCTGGTGGTAATCAACTTCATGGTGATCACCAAGGGCGCGGGACGCATCGCCGAGGTTGCCGCGCGCTTCACGCTCGACGCGATGCCCGGCCGACAGATGAGTATCGACGCCGATCTCAGCGCCGGCCTGATCGACGAAACCGAAGCTCGGCGCCGCCGCGAAGAGGTCAGCCGCTACGCCGACTTCTACGGGAGCATGGACGGCGCCGCGAAATTCGTGCGCGGCGACGCCGTGGCCGGCCTGGTGATCACGGCCATCAATCTGCTCGGCGGGTTCGTGATCGGGATCACCCAGCTCGGCATGAGCGGGGGAGAGGCGCTGCGCACCTTCAGCGCACTCACCGTCGGCGACGGCCTGGTCACGCAGATCCCGGCGCTGGTGGTGAGCACCGCGGCCGGCATCCTCGTCACTTACGGGTCGGGCGGCACGGCGGTCGCGCCCTCGATCGCCAGGCAGCTCACGCGCGCGCCGCGCGCCCTGTGGACCACCGCCGGCATCCTCACCGCCTTCGGCCTGGTGCCCGGGCTTCCGGCGCTGCCGTTCCTCACGCTCGCGATCGGCGCCGCCGGTCTCGCCTGGCGCGCCGGACGCCGGCGTCCCGACGCTCCTTCGGCCGAGGCTCCGTCGCGAGCCGAGGCCGCACCCTCCGGCGCTCCGCCGGTGCGCGACATCGTGAGCGTCGAGCCGCTCGAGCTCGAGATCGGCTACGGGCTGGTGCCGCTGGTGGACGATTCGCAGGGCGGCGATCTGTTGCAGCGGATCGGCATCCTGCGCAAGCAACTGGCGTTCGAGATCGGCCTGCTGGTGCCGCCGGTGCGAATCCGCGACAACATCCAACTCGAGGCCGGCGAGTACGTGATCAAGTTGCGCGGCGTGCGCGCGGCCGGTGCCGAGCTGGTGACGCGCGCGTTGCTCGCCATCAACACCGGTGGCGCTCGCGGACCGCTGGAAGGGACGCCCACGCGCGACCCCAGCTTCCAGATGCCGTCGGTATGGATCACGCCCGAGCGGCGCGCCACCGCCGAATCGCAGGGCTGGAACGTGGTCGAGCCCGCCACCGTGCTGACCACCCATCTCATGGAGACCATCCGGTTGCACGCCGCCGATCTGCTCAGCCGCCAGACCGTGCGCGAGCTGCTCGACGGTCTCAAGGAAACCAACCCGGCGCTGGTCGAGGACGTGGTGCCGGGCAAGCTCTCGGTGGGCACGGTGCAGCGCGTGCTGCAGCGACTGTTGCGGGAGGGGCTGCCGATCCGCGACCTGGCCACGATTCTCGAAGCACTCTCCGATGCCGCCGATCAGACCAAGGATCCCGAAGCGCTCACCGAGCACGTGCGCCGTTCGCTGGCCACCGTGATCGCCGAGCTGCTCGGCGGCTCGAATGGCCCGGTGCGCGCGATCACCGTGGGCCCGCGCCTCGAGCTGGCGCTGATGCACTGGTTCAGCCCGCGCCGAGACTCCGGCCCCACGCTCGATCCCGGCATGGTCACCACCGCGCTCCAGTCGCTCTCCGAGCTGGCCGAGCGCTCGCAGCGCGATGGCCAGCTGCCGCCGCTGGTCACGCCGCCCGGGCTGCGCGTCGGCATCCGGCGTCTGGTGGAGCCGGTGCTGCCGCGCCTTCCGGTCATCGCCCTCACCGAGTTGCCGCCGCAGACCCCCGTTCAAAACCTCGCCACCTGGGAGCTGAGCCATGCCGCTTGAGACCTTCGTCGGACCGGATACCGGCGAGCTGCTGCTGCGCGCGCGAGCCGCGCTCGGGGCGGACGCCGTTGTGCTGAGTGTGCGCCGCGCGGGACCGCGCGGCTTCGAGCTGACCGCCGCCGACGCCGAGAGCGCCGCGCGGCTCGCTCCACGGCCGCGGCCCGCGCCGCTCGCGCCTTCGCCGCAGCATCCCGAGCTGTCGCCATCGGGCTCGCGCCTGATCGCGCTGGTCGGCCCGACCGGCGCCGGCAAGAGCACCACCATCGCCAAGCTGCTCCGGCGTCCGAAGGAAGTGGGACGCAAGGTCGGCGTGCTCGCGCTCGACACCCACCGGGTGGGAGCGGTCGAGGCCATGCGGCAGGTGACGAGACTGTCGCGCGTGCCGATGGCGGTGGCGCACGAGGAAGCCGATCTCGAGCGCGCGCTGCGCGCCCTCAAGGGCCGGCGCACCGTGCTGATCGATACCTCGGGCCGCGGTCCGGCGCGCGATGCCGACACCCGTGAGACCTGGCGGCTGCTCGAAGCCTTGCGGCCCGCCGAGATCCACCTCACCGCGCCCGCCGGTCTCGATCCGCTGCGAGCGCGACGCATGCTCGCCGAATTCCGTACGCGCGGCGCCACGCATCTGCTGGTGACCAAGCTGGATGAATTCCCCGAGGAGCGCACCTGGTTCGAGCTGGCCGCCGAGCTGCGGGTGCCGATGCGCTGGGTGACCGACGGCCAGGATCTGGCGGCCGATCTGCGTGCCGCCGCCGACTGGGACGTCGCGCCCGAGGAAACCCTGTGGCTCGGCAGCGGGACGGAGACGCCATGAAGCCCGCGCTCGAGCTCCGCGCCACGCCGCCGGAAGGTCGCGCGCCCGGCGCCTGGGTGGTGGCCAGCGGCAAGGGCGGCGTGGGCAAGTCGCTGCTCTCGACCCTGCTCGCGGTCGAGTCCGCCCGGCGCGGCCGCGCCACGCTGCTGTTCGACGGCGCGCAGAACCAGGGCAATCTCCACGTGCTGCTCGATCGCCGCCCGGCGCGCGGTCTCTCGGCGGTCTGGCACGGTGAAGCCGAGCCGGCGGAGCTGCTGATCCCGCTCCGCGACCGGCTCTGGTTGCTGCCGGCGCCGCCCGGAGAACACCTGCCTCACTCGCTCGGTCCGCTCGAGCGCGCGCGTCTGCACTACTGGCTCTCGGCGCTCTACCAGCGCTTCGATCGCGTGATCGTGGACGGCGGCCCGGGTCTCGAAGGTGCGTTGCGCGCTGCGACGATCGGCGCCTCGGGGATGGCGGTGGTGGCGGTGCCCGAGCCGGCCGCGCTGAGCGATGCCTACGCGCTGGTCAAGCTCGCGCATCTCGGCGCGCCGCATCTGCCGGTCGGACTGGTGGTCAATCGCGTCGAGAGTGAAGGTGAGGCCGAGGCGGTGCACGAGCGCCTGGAACTCGCGACGCGCAAGTTCCTCCGTCGTGAGCTCCCGCTGCTCGGCGCGGTGCCGGAAGAGGGCGCGCTGCGACTGGCTGCGCGCACGCCCGGGCGATTGCTCGAGCGCGCGCCGGAATCGGTGGAGCACGCGGTGCGCACGATCGTGGACCGCTTCGAGTCGCTGGCCCCGGCCGAGGCCGCGGCATGATCTCGCGCGATCAGGCCCGCGCCCTGCCGACTCCGGACCTCTGGGAGAGCTATCGCTCGACCGGGGATCCGGCGCTGCGCCGCGAGCTGATCGACCGCTACATCGGGCTCGTGCACCACCACGCCCGCGAGCTGATCCGCCGCACCCACGAACTGGAACTCGACGAGCTGGTCAGCTCCGGCACCGTCGGCCTGATTCAGGCGCTCGAGGGCTTCGATCCCTCGCGCGGGCTCGCGTTCAGCACCTATGCGCTGCCGCGCATCCGCGGAGCGATGCTCGACGAGCTGCGCCGCTACGACTGGGCGCCGCGCAGCATCCGCTCGCGCGGCCGCCAGCTCGAGCAGGCGCGCGACCGGCTGCGCCAGCGCCTGGGCGGCGAACCCTCCGACCAGCAGGTGGCCGACGCGCTGAACGTGGATCTCGAGACCTACTGGCGCTGGGAAAGGGAGGCGGAGACGCGCTCGCGCGTGGCACTCGATCCGCGCGAATCGGGCGATGGCGAGACCGCGCCGCTCCACGAAGCGCTGGCCGACGAGAACGCTCCTTCGCCCGACGCCGCCCTGCTCGAGCGCGAACGGGTCGGCGGGGTGCGCGAGGCGTTCGACGAGCTGCCCGAGCGCGACCGTCTGGTGCTGACGCTGTCCTATTTCGAGGAGCTGAGCCTCAAGCAGATCGGAGAGGTGCTGCACATCACCGAATCGCGGGTCTCGCAGATCCGGACGCGCGCGCTTCACCGGCTTCGCCATGCGGTTCAGGGAAAGGAGGCGGCATGAATGCGCGGCGATCGGGAGTGCTGATGGCGCTCACGCTGCTCCTCAACACCGTGCCGAACGCGCTGCCCTGGACCGCGCCGGCGCTCAATCTCAACGCGCTGAATCGTGCCGCGGCGATACTCGAGGGCGCGATCGGCGCCACGCCGGCCGGGGCCGCCGCCCGTCGCCTCGCCGAGGAGCTGGAGCAGCGCGCGATCGACGCCGCGCGCGCCGCGCGGGACGCCACACCGCCGGCCGCGCGACCGGCGGCCGGAGCGGCGCTGCTGCTGATGCCCGGCGCGCTGGCGGCAGGGCTCGTGACCCGGCGCCGTGATCCACGCCGCCGGGTTCGCGCTCTGGCCCGGCGCGGGGTCGCGGTCGCGGCAATCGCGCGCCGCACCGGCGTCGCGCAGGACGCGGTCCGCGCGCTGATCGGGCCGGAAGGAACCGCCGCTGATCGGCGGCAGAGCTTGCCGGGCGGAAGGGAGCGCCGGCCGCGAACGTTGAGTTTCGAGGAGCGGTACCCCCGGTGAAGCGCTGCGACGAGAAGGGCTTCGCCGGGATCCGCGGACAGGCAAAGACGCGGGTACGCGGTTTGCTCCCGCGCGTGAGGATGGCCGGCTCCAATCGCCGGCATTGAAGAGAGGAACCCATGCCGATCGCCGGAATCGTCAGCGCCGCCCAGTCGCTGGGCTTCTACCTGAGGCTCCAGGAAGTGACGGCCAACAACCTCGCCAACGCCAACAGCGATGGCTACAAGGCCGACCGCCTCACGGCGCATCTCGTCAAGGACCAGCCGCACGCGGTGCCGGTCGAGACCACCGATCTCGCCCAGGGGTCGCTGCGCGAGACCGGCCGCCCGCTCGATCTGGCGCTCGAGGGCTCGGGCTACTTCGTGGTCGGCACGGCGCAGGGCGAGCGCCTGATCCGCGGGGGGTCGATGCATCTCGACGGCGACAGCCGGCTCACCGACGCGCACGGCAATCCGGTGCTGGGGGAAGACGGCCCGCTCGTGCTCAACGGAAGCCATGTCGAGGTGCAGCGCGACGGGCTGATCGTCGTCGACGGCTCGGTGGCCGGAAAGCTCCGGCTGGTGGACGTCGAGGATCCGAAGTCGCTGCGCAAGGAAGGCTACGGGAAATTCGTGAGCACCGAGACCCCGCATCCGGTCGACGACGGCAAACTCTCGATTCGCCAGGGAGCGGTCGAGGACGCCAACCTCGATCCGGTGCTGTCGATGGTCGACCTGGTCGCCATCCAGCGCGCCTATTCAGCCAGCGCGGACTGCGTGCGGTCGCTCGACGGCGTGCTCGGCACCATCACCAACGAAGTGGGACGGGTGCAGTAGCCGTTCCCCGGAAGGAGAGAATCATCCATGAACTCGAGCCTCAGGACTTCCGCGAGCGGCATGATGGCGCAGCAGCGGATGATCGACGTGATTGCGAACAATCTGGCCAACGTCAACACCACCGGCTTCAAGCGCAGCCGCGCGAGCTTCGAAGACGTGCTCTACGAGACCGTGGCGGCGGCGCGTTCGGTGGGCGATAACAACAACGAGACCATCGGGCCCATCCAGTTCGGCAAGGGTGTTCGCATCGCCGGCGTTCTGCGGCTGCACACCCAGGGCACTCCCGAGCAGACCGGTCGTCCGCTCGACCTCGCGCTCGACGGCGACGGCTTCTTCCAGGTCCAGCGGCCCGACGGCACCATCGCCTACACGCGCGACGGGAGCTTCTCGCTCTCCGAGAGCGGCACGCTGGTCACCAACGGCGGCAACGTGGTCCAGCCGGGCGTGATCATTCCGCAGGACGCGACCACCATCAGCGTCGGCGAGGACGGCACCGTGAGCGTGATGACCGCGGGAGCGTCGAGCCCCACCGACGTCGGCAAGCTCGAGCTGGCGCGTTTCCTCAATCCCAACGGCCTCTCGGCGATCGGGCAGAACCAGTACGTCCAGACCGACGCATCGGGCGAGCCGATCACCGGTTTCGCCGAGGAAGAGGGGTTCGGTCGCGTACTGCAGGGCACGCTCGAGTCGAGCAACGTCGAGATCGTTCAGGAGATGACCGACATGATCGCGGCGCAGCGCGCCTACGAGATCAACGCGCGGGCGATCAGCGCCGCCGAGCAGATGATGCAGGCGACCAATGACCTCATCCGCTGACCGGGTGATCGCCGCCACGGCGCTCGCGCTCGCGCTGTTCGCGGGCGTCGCCGCCGGCGACGCGCCGCCCGGCGCGCCCGACGCCGGCGCGCCCAAGCCGGACGTTCTGCCTTCGGTGTTCGAGCAATCGGTGCGCCGCGAGGTCGCGAGCCGGTGGTCGGTTCCCGAGGATCAGGTGGCGCTCGAATGGACCCGCGCCGCGACCGCCGCGGCCGCGCGCCTCGGCGAGTCCGACGCGCGGGTGCGGCTGCTCGGCGGCGACGGTGGCTGGTTCACGGTGGTGGCCGGTCCGGCCGGCGACCCGCTCGCCCTGAGGCTGCACGCCGGAGTCAGCACCACGGTGCAGGTCGCGACCCGGGCGATGGCGGTGGGAGAACGGCTCGGCGCGGCGGATATCGGCGAGGAGACGCGCGTGCGCTTCGGCCCGCCGGCTGCTCCGGGCGAGCGCCAGCCCGGCGTGGGCTGGGAAGTGCGGCGTCCGGTGAGAAGCGGCGAGCCACTGGCGTGGCCCGCGATTGCGCCGCCGGCGGTGATCGAGAACGGCAAGCCGGTGTCGGTGCTGTGGGAGCGCGGCGGAGTTCGCGTGCGCCTCGACGGCGTCGCGCTCGGCGACGCGCGGCTCGGCGACGTCGTGGGCGTGCGTGTTCAGCACCGGCAGGGACGTCTCAGCGGCATCGCGGTCGCGCCCGGCGTGGTGCGGCTGGACGGGAAGGAGCAACCATGAAGATCGCCCGTGAATCCGCGCGCACGCTGGCCGCGGCGCTCGCGCTCGTGCTGCTCGCCGCGGTCGGCGTTCGCGCCGCGCGCGCTCAGAACGATGTCGCCGCCACTCCGGCGCCGGCGACACCGCCAGTGCGAACTCTGGCCATGGCGTCGTGGACCTCGGATCGCATGCCGCTCAGGCCCGGCGATCTGCTCACCGTGGTGGTGAGCGAGAAGACCCAGTCGCAGGAGCAGGTGAGCCAGGTGTCGAAGGCCGACCGCAGCCAGAAGGGCACGCTCGACGCCACCGCCAACGGAACCACCGCGGTGGGCGAGACTCACGTCGCCACCGGGCTCACCGGTCAGTCGAACGACACCGGCGAAGCGAAGCGACTCGGCAATCTCACCGCCACGCTGACCGTGAAGGTGGTGGCGATCACACCCGAGGGACTCGCGCAGATCGAGGGCAGCAAGAAGGTGACGGTCGACGGCCGCCCGCAGACCGTGACGCTGAAGGGTCTGGTGCGCCCGCAGGACGTGACCGGCGGCAACCGCGTGGACTCGAGCCGGATCGCCGACGCCGAGATCCTCTACACCGGGAAGAAGATGGGTCCGCGGAATGGATTCATCGGCAAGCTGATCGGAGCGATCTGGCCATGAGCGATCGCGCCTCTCACGCGCTTCCCGCGGCGCTGGCCGCGACGCTCGTCCTGGCGTGCCTCTGGACATCACTCGCGCTCGCCGCTCCGGCGCGCGTCGGCGATCTGACCCAGCACGCCGGAGAGACGCCGGTGCGCCTGGTCGGCTATGGCCTGGTGACCGGGCTCGACGGCAGCGGCGATCGCGCCTTTGGCGGCATCGGCTCCCAGACGCCGACGGTGCGCTCGATCGTCAATCTGCTCCATCGCTTCGACATCGACGTCCCGCCCGATCATCTTCGCCCGCGCGACGTCGCGGCGGTGCTGGTGACCGCCGAGATTTCTCCGTTCCTGAAACCCGGGGGCCGCTTCGAAGTGCAGGTCGCGGCGCTCGGCGACGCGACCTCGTTGCGCGGCGGGGTGCTGTGGATGACGCCGCTCGCCGCCGGGCCCGATCAGCCGGTGCTGGGGAGCGCGCAGGGGCCGCTCTACGTTTCGAGCAACGGCGACACGCGCTCGTACTGGCAGCGCGCCAATGCAGGACGCATTGCCGAGGGCGGCATCCTCGAGGCCGAGGTCCCCGGAACCGGTGGAATCCCCGACAGCGTGCTGGTGATGCGCCAGCCCAACCTCGTCACCGCGCAACGGGTTGCCGCGGCGATCAACGCCTCGTTCGGGGCGGGCACCGCGAAGGTGCGCGATCCCGGGGCGGTGGCCCTCAACCCCGGACCCACCCGAGCCGAGACTTACCTCGAGTTCCTCGCCGCCGTGGACACCCTGATGGTGACGGCCGAGGAGCCCGGGAAGATCGTAATCGACAGCCGTGACGGCACCGTGGTCGCCGGAGGCGACGTACGGGTCGGCGCGGCGGTGGTGACCCACCGCGGCATCACGCTCCAGATCGGAGGGAGCGGCAGCCGCGCTGAAGCGACGGGGCTGGTGCGGATGGACCCGCCTGCCGCGGTGGAAGACGTAGCAGCGGGACTGCACGCGGCCGGCGCGCGTCCCGACGACCTGGTCGCGATCTTCGAGGCGCTGCGTTCGGCCGGCGCGCTGAGCGCCCCGGTGGTGGTGCGATGAAACCGCTGCCGGGAGTGGGCGAAATCGGCAGGGGCGCCTCGAATCCGGCGCCCGAGAGCCAGCACGCGAAGCTTCGCAAGGCGTCGCACGAGCTCGAGGGCGTGTTCGTGCAGCAACTGTTCGCGGCGATGCGGGAAGCGACGCCGTCCGACGACCTGATGGGTGCATCGCAGGGGGAGAAGATGTTCACGTCCATGCTCGACGACGCGATGGCCGGCCAGGCCGCTCAGCGCTTCGATCGCGGACTGGGCGAGGCGCTCTACCGCCAGCTCAGCCGCAGCCTGCCGCCCGAAAAGGACGGGAGCGGCTCCGCGCCGTGAGCCCGACCCTGGAAGGCAACATGCAGCTCGACGAGTCGTCGCCGGAGGCCTGGCCGCAGTTGATGGAGCGCGAGGTCGCGCTGCTCGGCGAGCTGCGCGACCAGCTGCTTCGCCAGCGCGAGGCGGTCGTCAAGAACCGTGTCGTTGACGTGAACACGGGCGCCGACGACATGCAGCGCCTGCTGCTCACGCTCGACGCTCTGCGCCATCGGCGTCAGGAGCTGGCGTCGCGGTATCCGGCGTCGCCGGCACGCGCGGCCGAGCTCGAGCCGTCGCAGCAGCGCGTACGCGCCGCGGCGCTCGAAGTCGCGCGGATCGCGGCCGTCAATCGCGAAGTGCTGCAGCGCATCATGGCCTCGGGCGAAGCGTTCCTCCAGGAACTGTTCTCGTCGCTGGGCGGGGCTCCCACCTACGGGCCGGGCGAGCGGGGCGAAGAGCGCCCGTCGCCGGGCTGTCTTTTCGATCGGAGGGGATGAGATGTCACTGATCAGCCTGCTCAGCATTGCCCGCTCGGCGCTGCTCGAGCAACAGCGCGCGATGGCGGTGACGTCTCACAACGTCGCCAACGCCAACACGCCCGGCTACACGCGCCAGCGGCTCGATCTGGTCTCGGAGACGCCCGATCAGTCGCCGTGGGGCGCGATCGGCCGCGGGGTGACCGACACCGGCATCACGCGGATCCGCGACGCGTTTCTCGACATCTCGGTCCGGGGCGACTCGGGATCGCTCGGCAACGCGCAAACGCGCTTCGACCTGCTCAGCACCGTCAACAGCGCGCTGATGGAGCCGTCGGATTCGAGCATCGGCGCCGCCTTCGACGGCATGATGCAGTCGTTTGCCGATCTCGCCAACGATCCCACCAGCGGCCCGCAGCGCGAACTGACCCGCGCCGCGGCGCAGCGATTCGTGGATCAGATGCATCGCGTCTCGGGCTCGATCGACCAGGCGCAGCAGGAGGGCATTTCGCGCCTGCAGAGCCAGGTGAGCGACGTCAACCAGCTCGCCGACCAGCTCGCCCAGCTCAACAACAAGATCGCCGGCTCGGGCGCCGCCAACTCACCCGACCTGATGGATCAGCGCGACAACCTGATCGACCAGCTCTCGACCTACGGCAGCGTTCAGGTGACGCCGCAGTCCGATGGCAGCGTCAACATCAGGTTTGGCGACGTCTCGCTGGTCGAAGGTGGCCAGTCGCACTCGCTCTCGGTGGTCCCGGTGGGCGGCGGTTGGGGCGTGGGTACCACGCCGACCGGTCCCGCGGTCAACACCGGCGCCGGCAGCCTGAGCGCGCTCACCGACCTGGTCACCCACACGCTGCCCGGCATGAAGGCGCAACTCGACGCCTTCGCCAACGCCGCGGTGACCCAGGTCAACAATCTGCACCGGCTCGGCTACACGCTCAACGGCTCGACCGGCGTGGACTTCTTCGATCCGGCCGGCACCACCGCCGGCAACATTCAGCTCTCGGCGGCCGTGCAGGGTTCGACGGATCAGATCGCGGCTGCCAGCACCGCCGCGCCCGGCGACGGCAACACCGCCCTCGCCCTGTCGGCTCTCGGCAATCAGCAGATCCTGTCGCTCGGCGGCAAGACCATGCGCGAGTACTACAACGGCTTCGCCGCCGACATCGGCGCGGGCGTTCAGAACGCCGATCAGGATGTCAGCGTGCAGCAGACGCTTCGGGATCACGACGACGGGCTGCGGCAGAGCGTCGGTGGCGTGTCGGTGGACGAGGAGATGGTGAACCTGATCGGCCAGCAGCAGGCCTACTCGGCGGCCGCCAAGATCGTCACCGCGGCCGACACCATGCTCCAGACCCTGCTCAACATGACCACCGCGACCGGGGCGTAGCCGAGAGCGGTCAGCGAATCGCCTCCAACCTTGGGGCGCTGAACCCCCAGGCCGGCAACTCGAGATCGAGGCCGCGCCCGGCAAGCACCTCGCCGTCACGATCGCGAACCGAGTCACTGAGCGTGTCGCTCAGCCGCCAGCGTCGTCCGGCGAGATCACCGAAGGGCAGACGAGCGAGGCACTGGCTCGCGTGGTCGGAGTAGTTCACGGCCACGATCAGGCGCTCGGCGCTCTCGCCTTCCCAGGCGAACGCCACGAAGCAGTCCCAGGTCCAGTTTCCTTCCCACGCCGGCGCGCACTCGAGCAACCGCCAACGGCCCTCGCGCACCAGTGGCCGGCGGAGCAGATCGAGCAGCCGCAGATAGAAGTGGTTGAGCTCTTGATTCGTCGGTTCCTCCGGCGCGCGAATCAGATGCGGCGAAATGCGAACCGTGCGGCCCTCGAGCTGCCCCTGATGCAGGAAGCGCATTCCGGGCGCGAGAAAGGTGATCAGCGCGGCAGCCTGATGCTGCCCCGAGGCGAAGGTCGCGGCCGCGCGCGGCTCGTCGTGATTCTCGAGGAAGCGCGCCAGCTTGTTCTGGTAGTCGAGCTCGGCCATCAGGTGCTCGCGCACCGGGCGCGCGACTCCGGCCCGCAACCGATCGTACAGGCGCTTGTCGTAGGTGTAGTCAAAGCCCTGCTGCTGCAGCGTCCACTCGAGATCCCAGTAGGCCTCGGCCATGAGGCAGAAGCCCGGCGCGCGTTCGCGCACCGCCCGGATCGCCTCGGGCCAGAACGGCTGCGCGCGGGCACCCCAGGTGCGCTCGAACACCTCGGGCAGCACCAGCATCGCCATGTCGCAGCGCACCCCGTCGCATTGGCCCGCGATCTCGAGCAGCTCGCCGCGCATGGCGGTCTGGGTTTCGGGATTCGCGTAGTCGAGCTGCAGCGTGTCGGGCCAGCCGGGAAAGTTCGGATCGCGGCCGTGGGCGAGCAGCTGATCCCCGCCGGCGCGCTTCACCCACACGTAGTTGCGGGGCTCGCGCGCCAGATCCAGCTCGGATCCGCGGACATAGTATTCGGGGTGACTCTCGACCCAGGGATGATCGAGCGCGGTGTGATTGGGAACGAAGTCGAGCATCAGGCGAATGCCGCGACTGCCCAGCCGTTCGCGCATCCGGGCCAGCGCCGGCCCGCCACCCAGCGGCTCGGCCACCGTGTAGCCGGCAACCGCGAACCCCGAACCGCCGATGTCATCTTCGCGCAGATCGGGCAACGTCGCCTGGAACTCCCGGCGCCACCCGGCATGTTCGCGCGCCACCTTTCGGCCGGCGGGCCCGGTTCTCCAGACGCTCAGCAGCCACACCCAGTCGAAGCCCAGTGATGTGATCGAGTCGAGCTCGGCGTCGGGTACGTCGTCGAGCGTGGCGGCGCGCCCCAGAATTCGGGATCGTGCCGCCAGCCAGACGCGCGTATTGATCTGAAGGAGCGACGGATAGCGGGGCCGCTTCACATCGGATCTCTCAGCCGCCGACCACTCCGGCCGGCTCGCGGTGCTCGCCGGTCGTGGTTTCGACGACCGCGGCCGCCTTCCCCAGCTCGAGCACCTGCTCGGGTGTCGTGGTGGCGAACAAATGCATCAGTCGAGCGATGATGCCGGTCCAGCCGGTCTGATGACTGGCGCCGAGCCCCAGGCCGCTGTCGCCGTGGAAGTACTCGTAGAAGGTGATGAGATCACGCCAGTGCGGGTCATCCTGGAACTTCGCGGTTCCCCCGTTGACCGGCCGGTGCGCGTCCCGGTCGCGAGTGAAGATCGTGCCCAGGCGGCGCGAGATCTCCTCGGCCACCTGGTAGAGCGTCATCTGCCGGCCGGAACCGGTCGGGCACTCCACCTTCAAGGCGTCGCCGAAGTACGTGTAGTACTGGAGCAGCGCGCGCACGATCAGCGCGTTCACCGGCATCCAAATCGGTCCCCGCCAGTTGGAGTTCCCGCCGAACATGCCGGAGTCGGATTCCCCGGGCAGGTAGTCCACCCGGAACTCGCGGCCGCCCACATCGAGCACGAACGGATGCTCGGCGTGGAAGCGGGAGAGCGACCGGATGCCGTAGGGGCTGAGGAACTCATTCTCGTCGAGCATCTTCGCCAGCACGCGACGAAGCTTGTTCTCGTTCAGCACCGAGGCCAGCCGGCGATTGGCCACGCCGGGCCGGGTCGGATCATGCATGAAGGCCGTCAGCTCGGGGCGCGAGTCGAGGAATTCCCGCAGTCGTCGCGCCATCTCGGGGAACTTCTCGCTGAACTTGCCCTCGAACACCGTGACCGCGCACAGCGGGAGCAGGCCGACCATCGAGCGGACTTTCAGCCGCTGGGCGCCCCCATCCGGCAGCCTCAGGACGTCGTAGAAGAAGCCGTCCTCCTCGTCCCACATGCCGGTGTCGCCACCGGCGTGCACCATGGAGGACGCGATCCACAGGTAGTGTTCCACGAACTTGAGCGTCAGCTCGCCGTAGGCGGGCTTCACCATCGCCAGCTCGACCGCGATCTCGAGCATGGTCTGGCAGAACAGCGCCATCCACGCGGTGCCGTCGGCCTGCTCGAGATAGCCGCCGGTCGGCAGCGGCGAGCTGCGATCGAACACGCCGATGTTGTCGAGGCCGAGGAAGCCTCCCTCGAACACGTTGTTCCCGGAGCGATCCTTGCGGTTCACCCACCAGGTGAAGTTCAGGAGCAGCTTCTGGAAGGAGCGTTCGAGCCAGCCGTAATCCACCCGACCGCGCCGGGCGCGCTGAAGTCGGTGGGTGAAGATCGTCGCCCAGGCATGGACCGGCGGATTGACGTCGCTGAAGTTCCATTCGTAGGCCGGAATCTGCCCGTTCGGATGGAGATAGCGATCCTGAAGCACCAGCGAGAGCTGCTCCTTTCCAAACTCCTCGTCCACCAGGGAGAGCGCGATGACGTGGAAGGCCAGGTCCCAGGCGGCATACCAGGGGTACTCCCACTTGTCGGGCATCGAGATGATGTCGGCGTTGTACATGTGGTGCCAGTGGTCGTTCCGGGAGTTGCGCTGCCCGGGCTTGAACGGATCCACGCCCCGCTCCTGGAGCCACCGGTTCACGTCGTAGTAGAAGTACTGCTTGGACCACAGCATGCCGGCCAGCGCCTGGCGCATCACGTTGCCCGCATCGGGGCCGATCGAGGCCGGGATGACCGAGGCGTAGAATTCGTCCGCCTCCTTGCGGCGAGCCTGCATCGTGGATTCGAATTCATCGCCGAAGGGTTCGGTCGCGGGGTGGGCCGCATGCTCGGCGCGGGCCCGACCCTTTGCCGCGCGCGCCGGCACGTCCGGCTCGCTCAGTCGCAGGCGCAGAGTGTGGGAGCCGCGGCCGGGGACGGTGATCGCATAGTGCGCCGCGGCCTTGGTCCCCTCGTGCTTCGGATTCACGGTGCCGCGCTGGTCGTGCACGATCGCGTCGTGGATCCCGTCCTTCACGAAGGGCGTGCGATTGGGAACGCCGGCCAGTCGCTCGGTATTGGTCTCGTTCTCGGTGAACAGCAGCTCGGGCGCGCCCTCGCAACGGAGCAGCCGCTGACCCATCTGCGCATGGGAGGCCTCGATCGTGGCGTGACCCGCAGTCTTCGCGAGGCCTCTCAGCGACGGGCGCGGAACGTCGACGCCCCACGACCAGGTGTTGCGAAACCAGAGCGTGGGGATCACGTGCAGCACCGCGGAATCCGGCCCGCGGTTCTGCACCGTGATCTGGACGAGAATGTCCTCGGGTGACGCCTTCGCGAACTCGACGAACACGTCGAAGTAGCGATCGTCATTGAAGACGCCGGTGTCGATCAGCTCGTACTCGCCCTGGTCGCGGCCTCGCGAGTGGTTGGTCGCGACCAGCTGGTCGTAGGGATAGGCCGCCTGCGGGTACTTGTAGAGGTACTTCATGTAGGAGTGGGTCGGGGTGGAGTCGAGGTAGTAGTAGTACTCCTTCACGTCCTCGCCGTGATTCCCCTCGCTGTTGGTGAGCCCGAACAGGCGCTCCTTGAGGATGGGGTCCTTCCCGTTCCACAACGCCAGCGCCAGGCAGAGCCGCTGCTGGTCATCCGAGAATCCCGCCAGCCCGTCCTCGCCCCAGTGGTAAGCGCGCGAACGCGAATGATCGTGGCTGAAGTAGTTCCAGGCGTCGCCGGAATCGCTGTAGTCCTCGCGCACGGTGCCCCACTGCCGCTCGCTCAAGTACGGGCCCCACCGCTTCCATGGAATCTCCCGCTCCCGCGCCTCTTCGAGTCGCCTGGCTTCCGCCTTCATTGGGTCCTCCTTGCGGCGCGGGCGGGCATGGCACTCACGCCTTGCCGGCGCTCACTCTTCCTTCTTCGAGCAAAATGAAAGTACGCGGCCACGTTCAGCGAGTTGATCCCCACCGCGATCGTGTTCCACACGATCACCGGCCGCGACAGGATCAGCAGTCCGTAGTAGAGCCACACCAGCTGGAAGACGGCCGTGATGGCCGCCATTCTCGGGTTCATGCCCTCGCTCGAGCGGCGCTTGAGCATCGCCAGCAGATCGGGGAGGGCGGCCAGCGTCGTTCCGAGGCCGGCGACGAACCCCACCAGCTCCTTGAGCTCGACGCGGGCCAGAAACACCCTCACCGGATGCTTCACCGCCAGCTCGGCGCAGCCTGCCAACGCGACGACCAGGAGAGTGAAGGGAAGGGTCTTGCGCAAGGGCGTCTCCTCGAATGGATGGTCGAAGCCCTGGGGTAGCGACAAGCATCACGCAAGCTCCACGCCGAGCGCAGCCCGGATCCGCCTCGCGAATCCTAACGCTCGCAACGGCAAACGGATCACCCTTTCGGAGGGCGGGGCTCCGGCGGGCTCGGAACGCGGTGGGCCTGACAATCTGGCCGCGGCTCTGCCGAGGCCGGCAGTCGGACCGGTCGATTGCGGAGGATTGTTTCAGCGTTTCCGGACGGGGCCTAGGCCACCTTGTCGATCTTCACGCACGCGCCGTGGAGCAAGGGCTCGACGCGATGCCGGCGCAGCAGGGATTCGATCGCCGCGGCGCCGAGGCGCGTGCCGCGGGCGAGCAGCTTGATGCCCGAGGCGGTGTAGAGATCGTCGGCGAGCACCATGCCGGTCTCGAGCGAGGCGATCGGGATCACGCGCCGGTCGGTCTTCTCGCTCGCCCCGGCGCCCGCATCCACCACGCTCTCGAGATGCACCAGCACCAGCGGGTCGTAGCGCGCGGCCTTGTGCTCCATCAGTCTCGCCATCACCTCGGCGGGGCGGGCGCCCCGGCCGCCCTCCAGCTCGCCGTCGTAGTCGAGCACCGCGCGCAGGATTCGGCTTCGCAGCGGAATCTGTCCCTGCAGAAGGTGACTCGGCATCCCGGTGCCGTCCCAGTTCTCGAACATCGAGCCGACCACCTCGGCGGCCCCCTTCAATCCCTCGACGCGATCGAGGATGTCGCGCGTCGCGACCGCCACTGCCCAGGCATCGGTGCCGACGGTCGAATGGCTTTCGGGAGTGATCATCACCAGCCGGCCCAGCTCGTAGAGCCGCGCGGCGATGTCGAGATCCTTGCGCAGCTCCGACGGCACCGAGAACTTG
The DNA here is from genome assembly GCA_035498555.1 of Candidatus Sulfotelmatobacter sp. NCBI lineage: Bacteria > Pseudomonadati > Acidobacteriota > Terriglobia > Terriglobales > Candidatus Korobacteraceae > Candidatus Sulfotelmatobacter > Candidatus Sulfotelmatobacter sp. Next base: position 6,474 of record DATKAB010000107.1, on the reverse strand, counting down.
TCGGCCACGCGGTCGGCGAGCCTCGCGACTCGGATGCCGCGATCGGCGGCGCCCGGCAGGCTCATGTCGAGGATCGACACCAGCAGCTTCATGAGCTGCTCGAATCGCTCGCTGAGCTGAACGTGGAGGCGCTCCATCTCGTCGCGATCGAGCCTGAGCCGATCGTAGGCGCGCTTGAGCCGCAGCATGCCGCGCACCTTGGCCAGCACGCTCGCCACGTCCACCGGGCGGCGCAGGAACTCGTCCACTCCGCGCATCAACGCTTCGTGCCGGCGGTCGCAGTCGCCGGCGTCCGACACCATGACGATGATGCCGCGCTCGTCGGCGCGATGATGGAGCTGGCGCGCCAGCGCCCAGTCGTCGGCGGCCAGCAGCCCCGAGCCGGCGATCGTGAGGTCGGGTGCTTCCTGCTGGCAGGCGCGCATCGCGTCGAGGGCGTCGCCAGCCAGTGTCAGCTGGATGCCGGGCTCGCTGCCGAGCGCCTCGCGGTACACCGCGATCGCCGCGGGGTCGCTCTCCGCGACCAGGACTCGCGCGCGCGCTTCGCTCATGTCGACTCCGTCCGGTGGACGCCGATCGAGTCGGGAGACGGCAGCGAGGGCCGGGGTCCGATCAGTACCGTGATGGTGACGCGCCGGTTGCCGGCCGCGAACGGATCCTTGGGCAGGCGGAGATCGTGGTCGGCGTGGCCGCGCACCTCGGCGATCTTGTTCATGGACAGACCATGCTGCACCAGGATGCGACGCGCGGCGTTGGCGCGATCGGAGCTCAGCTCCCAGTTCGAGTAGCCGCTCGAATCGGCGTAGGGGCGCGCGTCCGTGTAGCCGTCGACGCGCACCTGATTGGGCATCTTCGCCAGCTCGCCGCCGAGCAGCGAGATCACGGCGCGGCCACGCGCGCTGGGGTTGCCCGAGCCGGTTTCGAAGAACACTCCGTTCGGATCCTCGATCAGCTCGATGTTGAGGCCCTCGTCGGTCAGCGTGAGCTGCACCTGATCCTTGACCGATTCGAGCTCGGGCGCATCCTCGATCTTCTGCTCGATGTCGCCGGCCAGCTTCTGCAGGCGGTCGCGGCGCAGGTCGAGCACGTCGATGTTGCGCAACACGCGCGGCGTCGAGGCCTGCGCGCCCTCACCAGGCAGGATCGAGCTGCCGAACTCGTCGGCGCGGCCGAGCGGGTCCTGGAAGTAGCCGGCGATCGCCGATTTCACGTCGGAGCTCTGGCTGATCAACCACAGCACCAGGAACAGCGCGAACATGGCGGTCATGAAGTCGGCGAACGCGACCTTCCAGGCGCCGCCGTGATGACCGGATCCGTGGCCTTTCTTCCGGATGATGATCCGGACCGGAATCTCGCGGTCCTTGTTCGCCATCGACTACTCCGCGCCGGCCTTGGCCTTCAGGCTCTTACAGGCGGTTTCCATCTCGGTGAACGACGGGCGATCTTCGGCGTAAATGGTGCGGCGCGCGAACTCCACGGCCACGATCGGCGGGAAACCCTTGGCGAACGCCACCACGCTGGCCTTCATGAACTGGTAGAACCGCGCTTCGGCCTGATTGAGATTGTCGAGACCGTTCGAGAGCGGGCCGATGAATCCGTAGGCGAGCAGCACACCCAGGAAGGTTCCGGTGAGCGCCGCGGCGACGTGCTCGCCGATCTGTTCGATCGGGCCGGCGATCGCGCCCATCGTGACCACGATGCCGAGCACCGCGGCCACGATGCCGATGCCCGGCAATCCGTCGCTCATCCGCTGCAGCGCCGAAACCGGACGCGCCTCCTGCTCGTGATGGACGTCGATCTCGCTGTCGAGCAGCATCTCGAGATCGTGCGGCGGCACGCTGCCCACCAGCACCAGGCGGAGCGAGTCGCACAGGAACTCGATCGCGTGATGATGCTTGAGCACCCTGGCGTACTTGCGGAACACCGCGCTCTTGTCGGGACCCTCGATGTGCGATTCGATCGCGACCAGGCCGTCGCGCCGCGCGATCTGGAACAGCTCGAACATCATCTTGAGCGCGTCGAGGTAGAGGCCGCGGCCGAAAGGCGAGGGCTGGATGATCTTGCCGACCCGGCCGGCCAGTCCGGCCAGCGTGCTGGGCGGCGTCGAGATGAGCAGGGTTCCGAGCGCCGTGCCGCAGATCACGATGATCTCGGAGACGTGGAAGAGCGCGGCCAGCTGGCCGCCGGCGACGGTGAAGCCGCCGATCACCGAGCCAACCACCACGATGAGACCGATGAGCGCGATCATGCCTGCCCGCAAAGATGAGTGTGGCGGCCTCCGGCGACTCGAGTTGCCGGAATCCACCGGAATCGTCGGTCCCTGGCCAGGACCCTGTGCTTCCCGGGAGTTATCGGCCGGAAGGCCGATCAGCGCGAGGAGGTTTCGCCCGGCGTGCTACCGGCGGCGGGCGGCGCCGGGGCCCTGGAGGTGCTGGAAGCGTCCGAAAGGCTTGGGAGCTTCGGCTGATGGCGCGCGAGCCAGGCTGCAAAACGCAAGAGCGCCGAGGGGGAGAGCTCGAGCATGTCGGCCTGGGCGTGGGTCGAGAGCGTCGAGGCCTCGACCTGAGCGGGGCCAGGCGCGGGGCCGGCGGCGGCCGGCGGGCCGGCGGTCGGCGGCAGAGCGGGCGTCGGGGGCGTGCTCGGACCGGCCGGTGCCCCGCGGAGCAACAGCCCTCCGAACTGCGCAATGTCCCGAACCAGAGGTCCAATTCCGAGCGACATTCAGGTGCCTCCATGGCGCGCGGTAAGGGTTCTTCAGTCTCGGCTGCTCCGCTCCGAACTTGAGGCCCGCCGGGGAGGGCTCAAGCCGGCGAGGCTAGTTGCCGAAAGTCATTGGAGATAGGGAAGGAGCTCCCCGTGACCCTGAGACAGGTTGGCACCCCGAAGCCCTCGCTCTCCCGCAGCATTCGGGATGCCGTCAACGCCGGCAAGCTCACGCTGCCGCCGATGCCCCCGGTGGCGGCCAAGGTGCTCCGGCTGTTGCGTGAGGATTACAACGGCCCGGTCGGACCGCTGGTGGTGCTGCTCAGCAGCGATCCGGCTCTGACCACGGCGATCCTGCGCGTGGCGAACTCGGCGATCTTCGGCGGACTCGGCGAAGTGTCCGACCTGCGCATCGCGATCGCGCGCCTCGGCGTGCGCGAGGTGACGGCGATCGTGACCATGGTGGCGCACAAGGCCAACTTCGTGTCGGACGATCCCGAGAAGCAGGCGATTCTGCACGCGCTGTGGGATCACTCGATCGTCACGGCGCAGGGCGCGCGACGGATTGGCACGGAACGCGGCGTGGATGGCAGCGATGCGTTCCTCGCCGGGCTGCTCCACGACACCGGAAAGCTGCTCCTGTTCCGAGCGTTCGATCGCCTGCTCGCCGAGGGCCAGGGCCAGAAGCTCACTGCCGCCGCGCGCGACGAGCTGATGGAGACCCTCCATCCCGAGCTCGGACACCACGTGCTGTCGGACTGGCGCATCCCCGAGAGCGCCTGCCACGTGGCGCTCCATCACCACGACGCCGAGCCACCGGTCGACGATCGCCTGCTGCTGTGCGTTCAGGCGGCGAACTCGATCTCGCGCAAGATCGGCGCCCACACCCACCCGAGTCCCGAGCTGAATCTACTCGAGGTGCGCGCGATTCAGCGCCTCGAGCTGACCGACGCCGTGCTTTCCGAGCTGATGTCGGAGCTGGTCGGCGACCTGGAGCACCTGAGACAGCTGCTCTAGAGCGGTAAGGTGGCGCGGGGTGTGTCAGGCGCGCCCGGCCGGCAGGGCTAGGCGGCCTTGGGCTGGCTCTTCGGCTCGACCCGCGGCAAGCGGATCGTGAACGTGCTGCCCTTGTTCGGCTTGCTCTCCGCGCTCACGGTGCCGCCGTGCGCCTCGACGATGCCGCGCACGATCGCGAGCCCGAAGCCAAGGCCGGACGACTTGAACTCGAGCGACGAGGACGAATGGTGCTCGCGCGAGTCGCGCAGCAGCAGGCTCCGGTCGAAGAGGCGGCTCAGCTTGTCGGCCTCGATGCCTACGCCGGTGTCGCGCACCTGAACCGTCAGATGGCCGTGCTCCTCGAAGGCCTTCACCTCGACGCGACCGCCATCGGGAGTGAAGCGGATCGCGTTGCCGATCAGGTGCACCAGAGCCTGAGTGATCATCGGCGGATCGATCCACATGTTGCCGAGCTTGTCCTCGACCTTCCGCTTCACTTCCACCTTGCGGCCGGAGGCGGTGGTCATGGCCTGGGCGCAGGATTGGTCGATCAGGCTGGTGACCGGGTAGGGCTGAGGATTGACGACGATGCGCTCGCCCTCGACCTGCGCGACGTGAGTGGCCTCTTCGGCCACCTGCGTGAGCTGGCGCAAGCAGTCCGCGATCGCGCTCAAAGCCTGCGTCTGGCGGGGTTCGAGCGAGCCGAGGCTGCCGTCGGCGAGCAGATCACGGTAGCCCTGGATCACGCTGATCGGCGTGCGCAGCTCGTGCGAGGCCACGCTGATGAATTCGCTCTTCAGTCGCGCAGCCTCCTGCAGGCTGCTCACGAACGCGCGCTCTCGTTCTCGCATGTCGCGGAAGCGCTGGGCCAGGTAGCCGATCTCGTCGTGATTCTTCACCTCGATCGGCCAGTCGAAATTGCCACGCTCCATCTCCTGCGCGCTTCGCACCAGCTTACCGATCGGGCGCGTGATCTCCTCCGACAGCACGAACCCGGTGAACAGCGCGCCGAGCACGGCCAGCACGGCGAGCAGGCCGAGGTCCAGCTGCATGCGGTGCAGGAATTCGATCTCGGGGTCGTACGACCGCTGCATGACGTAGAGCTCGCTCTCGCCTTCACTCGCGCCGGGGATGCGACCCGCCAGGGTGAGCCAGGTCGAGGACTTGCCCTTCACCTTGATCACGCCGGTCGCGGCCAGCTCGCCGGCCGAAGTGCCCAGACCCTTGATGCGTTCGAGCAGGGCTTTGCGATCGGCGGGCTCCGTCAGCGTGGTGCCGGTGATCCGTCCGTCCGAAATGAACGTGACCTCGCTGCGCATCTGGGTGCGGAGTTCGTTCGCGAGCCCGTCGCCGATCTGAGCGCCGAGCAGCAGCGCCCCCACGATCCGCCCGTCGGCGCGCACCGTCGTGCACGCGGCCTGGAAGTGGTCGTCGGTCTGTACCAGCACGCCGGCGGCGAGATGGCCGCGCAGCGAGGCTCGCACCATGGCCTCCCGGGCCTCGCGGCTGCTGTGGCTCTCGCCCACCGAAGCCAGCAGTTTTCCGTTCCGGTCGAACACCTCGAACAGGTCGGTGCGCGTGATCTTGTTGAAGTCGCGCGCCATCCCCTTCACGGTCGCGATGAATCGCCGATCCTGCTGCGAGGGGCCGAGCATCACCAGCGAGAAGAAGCGCGGATCCTGGGCGATCACCTGAGCGCCGCCGACCAGCGCCCGCTGGCGCACCGCCAGCATGCTCTCGAACACCGACGCGCTGTGGCGAAGGTTTTCGTGGATGCTGGTCGAGTCCACGTGCTGTTGCACGTTGCGATGGACGGTGATGTAGGCGGCCAGCCCCAGCGTCAGCGGGGTGAGCACGGTGATGACCAGAATCCGCCCGCGCAGGCTGGTGCGCATCACGGGAACGCCAGATCCACGTCGAGGACGCCCTTCTTCGGCAGCTCGATCTCGCGTGATTCCTCTCCCATCGACGGGTGCCAGAGGCGCAGCCGGTAGCGGCCGGCGGGAAGCCTGGGCAGGTCGAATTGTCCGAGCGAGTCGGGACGCGCAAAGGCGTGATTCGGCGTCACCATCACGAAGCCGATTTCCTTGGGATGGATGTCGCAGTGGAGGTTGATCACGCCGGGCCGATCGAAGGCGACGGTGTCCATGGTGCCGGGGCGGATCTTGCCGAGATCGAAACTCTTGGCCCTGGAGACGCTGAAGGTGTTGTGCCAGATGCCGTCGAGGTTCTGGACCTCGACGTTGCTGCCGGCGGCCACCGCGGTCACGCGCGGTGTGTAACGGCTGTTCATCAGCACGATTCGGTAGTTGGCGCGGTCCCGCGACTTCCGCTCGCGCTCGGCGAGCTTCTTCTCCTGCTTCGCGGGAATGCTGTCGAGGTAGACCACGACCTCGCGCATGCCGGGCTCGGCGTGCAACACCGGCATCGGGGTCAGCGGGTGCCCGGAGGGCGCGGGGTGGCCGGGTTTCGACGACGCCAGATAGTTCTCGTTGCGCCGCTTGGAGTTCTTCTCCGCCGCGATTTCGGCGCGCGCCTGCTCGGCGCGCTGCGCTTCGGCGCGGGTCGGCCACACCACGCCGCGGAGCACGGCGTCCGCCCGGCATGGAGCGGCGAGCAACGCAAGCGCGGCGATCAGGAGCAGCTGTCGTGACAGGGCCAAAGAGACTCCCATCCCTGGAAGAGGGGGGTGGACCCCGTCGAGCCCGGCCCGGCGGGGTCGACGGAGTTTTCGGCACTCCGGCGGTCGGTCTGGAGCGCCTTTTCCGGCCGGCT